>NZ_JARSMD010000024.1:0-130384 GCF_035811335.1 Schinkia azotoformans | reverse complement strand
TCTGCGAAAGTTGAGTTATTATTGTGGAGGTTTTTTGTTGTGAAAAAATTCGGGCGTACAATCAACTGTAAATACACAAGAAATTCCTCAGAGAGATCCATAATTGCGGAAAAGGACACTAGTGAGAATTTAACCTCTGCAGAAAAAAACTGATTTGCTCCTTATTAGTATTGTAGCACTTTCAAACACATTTTTGTTTGGGCAATAAGAGAAAGTAGTGCAAGCCTATTCAACAGGGGACGTCCATTATACGTTAGCCAAAAGCACTCATTTTCAGTCAAACGGTTCTACTGTAGAAGAAATATATACTACTAATGAAGCTATTAGGATGCACCACGTATCTTATAAAATCATCAGAAGTT
The DNA here is from genome assembly GCF_035811335.1 of Schinkia azotoformans. Lineage (NCBI taxonomy): Bacteria > Bacillati > Bacillota > Bacilli > Caryophanales > Bacillaceae > Schinkia > Schinkia azotoformans. Next base: position 130,022 of record NZ_JARSMD010000024.1, on the reverse strand, counting down.
GGTAAATTTCCAAATGTGTCGCGTACAGATGGTGAACATTGGAGAATTTTAAGAAAATATTTCATTGTCAATTTATAGCAATCAAAGAAGTGTCAAAGAGACAATGCGGATGAATGATCTTATAGTGTTAGCGAACAGTCACTGTTACTGATCGCTAATATGTTTTTTTGACTTAAGAATATTATGAAAATTCAAACAAATACTTGATATTTAAATTTTAACCCATTAGAATGTAATTAAATGATAAGAATATTATAAAAATATGCACTTAGTTTGATGGGAAGGGGGAAAAGGTGTTAAACATGAGTTTACGTAAGCAAAAAACAGAGAAGAAACGTATAGAGATGCTACGTTCAGCAGCAAAGATTGTCAAAGAAAAAGGGTATGATCGTGCAACAATGGATGATATAGCAGCGGAATTATTAATGACAAAAGGATCACTCTATTACTATTTTGACAGCAAGGAACAATTAGTATTTCAGTGTCACGAATTAATTTTTAATGAGGCAATTACGGTAATGGAGGAAATTAGCCGAATGGATTTACCGGCTCGCGCAAAAATAGAGAAAGCGATTATAACCCATATTAAATTTCTAATAAATGAAAGAGATATGTTTAATATGATTATTCAACCTGAACAATTATTTATTGAAGAAAACCATCTTCGAAGTGTCTTAGAGCAAAGGGAAAAAATTACTTCAATCATTGATAGAATCATTGAGGAAGGTCTGAGCAAAGGTGAATTCTCGGTATCAGATCCAAAAATGGCACGAATGATGATTTTAGGAGCAATGAACTGGATTCAAACATGGTATTCTACTGATGGGAAATATAGCGAAAAAGAAATTGCAAATATTTATTCAAACTCTTTAATAAAGTTACTTCTATAGAGGATTCTGTAAGTAAAGCTGATAAGATTAATTTTCCTAATTTTCAGTAATTTGCGCTAGACGTTAAGGATAGTTAATCCAAACTTTGTAAGGGTAATGTTTAATGTTTTATTAGTTAGTATAAGAATAATCGTCGTTTAAAAGGAAGGGAGATGCATGTTGAAAGAAGTAAAGCGTAACTTCGTTATGTACGAGATTAATGGGTTTATTTATACTCTGACAATTGACAATCCTCCATTAAATGTTCTTACTGATGAATTATTATCAGAAATAGATGACGTTATCAATGAAATATTGGCCCAACCAATATGCAGGGTTTTAATCATCCGTGGTAATGGTGAAAAAGCTTTTGTGGCTGGGGCAGATATTAACCAATTTCCTACTCTTAATGAGGAAAGCGGTAAGCATTTAGTTGAAAAAGGAAAAGAGATTTTTGATAAATTAGAAAATGCACCGTTTCCTGTGATTTGTGCCATTAATGGATTTGCATTAGGAGGTGGTCTGGAATTGGCGCTCGCTTGTGATATACGAATAGCAGAGCAGAAGGCAAAATTGGGTCTCCCAGAAACAAGACTTGGGATTTTGCCAGGATATGGAGGTACTCAGCGTCTTAGTAGACTGATTGGACCTGGAAAAGCAAAAAAAATGATGTTTACAGGTGCTGCCATTAGTGCTGAGGAGGCGATTAATTATGGATTAGTAGAAGAAGTTGTTCCGAATGGTGAATCCTATGAAGCTTCCGTTCGTTTAGCAAAGCAAATAGTAAATAATGCCCCTTTGTCGATATCAAATGTAAAAGCTGTAGTGAATAGAGGATTAGATGTTTCCTTAGCAGAAGGGCAGGAATTGGAAACTAAATATTTTGCAAGTCTTTGCCTTACCCAAGATATGAAGGAGGGGGTTAAAGCATTCATGGAAAAACGAAAGGCGGACTTTTCGAGAAGGTAGTAGGGCATAAAAGTATATGAAAAGATCGATAGGAGGAATAGTAATGAGTGAAGTATATATAGTTGATGGCGCTAGGACAGCTTTTGGAAAATTTGGAGGTTCTTTTACTAATATGAGTGCAACAGAGCTTGGGACTGCTACAGCAGTTGAGGCTATGAAACGGTCAAAGGTAGTTCCGGAACAGATTAACCATGTTATTTTCGGAAATGTTATTCACACCCAAAAAAGTGCCCCCTATCTTTCTCGCCATATTGGGTTGTATAGTGGCATACCGCAAGAAGTGCCGGCTTTAACATTAAATCGTTTATGCGGTTCAGGAATGCAGTCTGTTGTTTGTGCCGCACAACATATTTTAGTAGGGGATGCCAATATTGTATTGGCTGGTGGTGCAGAAAACATGTCACAAGCACCATTTTCCAATTTTACGCAAAGATTTGGCCCGAAAATGGGGAATTTATCATCGGAGGATATGCTTTTAGCAACCTTAACTGACCAATATACGGGGAAAGGGATGGGGATGACTGCTGAAAAGTTGGCAGAAATGTATGAAATCTCTAGAACAGAACAGGATTTGTTTGCAATTGAATCCAATAAACGAGCAGCAAAAGCAGCAACAAATCAAATCTTTGCAGAAGAGATTGTGCCTGTCAAGGTAAAGACAAGAAAAGGTAGCATCATGATTTCTAAAGATGAACATCTTAAACCGGATGCAAGCTTAGAATCTATGAGTCTACTCAAACCATCCTTTAAGCAAGATGGTACTGTCACTGCAGGGAATGCGTCTGGAATTAACGATGGTGCAGTATCTTTGATTGTTGCAGGTAAGAACGCTGTTGTTGAAAATAACCTAAAACCAATTGCAAGAATTGTATCTTGGGCCGTGGCTGGTGTTGACCCTTCGATAATGGGGATTGGTCCAGTTCCTGCCATTAAGAAAGCATTGGAACGCGCTGAGCTTACACTAGCTGATATCGATGTGGTAGAAGTAAATGAAGCCTTTGCGGCTCAGTATCTCGCCGTGGAAAAAGAATTAAGTTTGGACCGTGAAAAAACAAATGTAAATGGAGGCGCAATTGCTCTAGGTCATCCAGTAGGAGCAAGTGGAGCGCGAATATTACTATCTTCTGCCTATGAATTAAGACGTCGTAATGGCAGATATGCTGTTGCGAGTTTATGTATTGGCGGTGGGCAAGGAATCGCAATGGTAATTGAACATGTCTAACCTGCAAATCGTCTCGATTAGTTAAGATGAATTTCCCTAGTTTTTTCGTTAAAGAGGAGGAGTAGAAATGAAAATTGGTGTAGTTGGATCAGGAATTATGGGTAATGGGATCGCCCAAGTCTTTGCAACGAGTGGTTATGAAGTTGTATTAGTGGATGTTAACAAGGATGTGTTAACTAAAGCAAAACAGATAATCTCAAAAAACTTAGAGAAGCTTGCTCAAAAGAAAACGGAAATTCAAGTGGATGAAATTGTAAATCGTGTCGCATTTACAACAGACAAAAATCATTTAAAGAACGCAGATCTTGTGATCGAAGCAATTATTGAGAATATTGAGATAAAGCTAGCTTTATTTAAAGAGCTTGATGAATTATGTGAACAGAAAACAATTCTGGCTTCTAATACATCCAGTTTGTTAATTTCAGAAATTGCTTCCGCAACAAATCGTCGTGACCGTGTATGTGGTTTGCATTTTTTCAACCCAGTACCATTGATGAATCTAGTAGAAATAACGGGTACGGAGGAAACGTCTAATAAAACACTAGAAAAAGCAGAAGAGTTTGTTTCATCAATCAATAAAGAAAGTATACGTGTGAATGACACTCCTTTATTTGTAGTTAATCGCCTTCTTGTTCCGCTGATTTGTGAAGCTATTTCTCTAGTGGATGAAGGTACAGCATCTCCGGAGGACGTTGATAAAGGTATGATGCTAGGGGCTAATCATCCGATTGGACCACTTCGACTTGCGGATATGATTGGATTAGATACGATGCTACATATACAAGAAGCATTATATATTAAAACCCAAGATTCAAAATATAGAGTCCCAGAATTGTTAAGAAAAATGGTTGCAGCAGGAGAGCTAGGACGAAAAAGTGGCAAAGGGTTTTATCTATACTCATAGCCTTTATAAGGATAGATAAAAATAAAGGAGTTTAGACTAGTTTGAAAATGGAGGTTTGAAAATGGAAGCAACTTTTTTTACGGAAGAACATCAAATATTTCGAAATTCACTGCGAAAAATGCTTGAGAAAGAAGCATATCCCTATTATAACCATTGGGATAAAGAGCAAAAGATTCCAAGGGAATTTTGGTTGAAGATGGGGGAAAATGGATTTCTTTGTCCGTGGATTGCAGAAGAGTACGGGGGATTAGGTTTGGACTTTACGTATTCAATGATTTTAATTGAAGAACTTCAAAAGGTTGGAGCGGGATTGGCTTCTAGTATGACGCTTCACACTGATATTGTAAGCCCTTACATTTTATCACTGGGAACAAAAGAGCAAAAACAAAAATGGCTGCCAGGATGTATAAGTGGTGAAGTGATTACAGCGGTTGCCATGACTGAACCTGGAGCTGGCTCGGATTTAGCCAACATCAAAACAACAGCAAGGCGTGAAGGGGACTATTACATAGTAAATGGAGAAAAAACGTTTATAACAAATGCTATTTACGGGGATTTAGTTGTCTTAGTTTGCAAAACAGATCCAAAAGCTTCCCCTTCCCATAGGGGAATAAGCTTGCTACTGGTTGAAAATGGGACGGAAGGCTTTAAAAGAGGAAAGAAGCTGGACAAAATTGGGCAGCATTGTAGTGATACTGGAGAACTCGTTTTTGAGGATGCCAAGGTGCCTGTTTCTAACCTGCTGGGTGAAGAGGGGAAAGGGTTTTATTATTTGATGGACAAATTACAGCAAGAACGGTTAGTGGTTGCGATTGAGTGCCTGGTTGAAGCGGAGGAGATGCTGCGTTTGACGATTGATTATGTGAAAAATCGTCAAGCCTTTGGTACCCTAATTAGTAAATTCCAAAATACACAGTTTAAAATTGCGGAAATGGCGACAGAAATCGAGCTTGGTCGTTCCTTCATTCATCGAGTAGTTGAGCGACACGCAAAAGGTGAAAAGCTAATTAAAGAAGCATCTATGGCAAAGTGGTGGATCACTGAAATGACAAAACGGGTTGCTGCAGAATGTCTACACCTTCATGGTGGATACGGCTATATAGAAGAATATGAGATTGCTAGACGTTATCGGGATACTCCTGTTGCAAGTATCTACGCAGGATCCACTGAAATTATGAAAACCATTATTGCCAAACAACTAGATTTATAACTTCCAATAAATTGAAAATAGGTTGTAAATGAACTGGAAGCCAGAATGGTAGAAGTGTGGTTGACTAAATCAGTACAATTTTGAAAGGGGTTATGATCGATGTTTGTATTCGAAAAGTTGGCAGAACATTCAAAGGTGCAATCTGAAAAGGTGATTACAACATTTCAAGGAAGAGAAACTACGTATGGCCAATTTTACCAACAGGCAAAGAATTTAGCGGGTTATTTTCAAATAAAAGGTTATCAAAAAGAAGATAAAATTGCTTTATTACTTAACAATTCGGACTATTTTTTAATATGTTATTATGCATGCCAACTAGGTGGTTTTACGGTAATACCTATTAATACAAAATTAACAGTTCCGGAAATTGAATATATATTGACTCACTCTGCAGCAAAAGCGCTTATTTATGATGATCGTCTCAACGAGATTATTCATCAGCTTAATCTTGAACAATTTGAGAATCTGTTGGCAGTTGGGAAGGATTCTACCTTTGAAAACATTCTTCTTGATAATTCTATACCCTTTCAGGAAGTATTAGTAGATCAGGATGATACCGCCATTATTTTTTATACATCTGGTACCACAGGAAAACCAAAAGGTGTAATGTTGTCGGCAGGTAATGTTAGGGCTATCATCCAAATTTGGGGGGAAGCGTTGGAGCTGAAAACAGAAGATCGTATGCAAATTTCAACACCCCTTTTTCATTGTGCTGCTACCCACTGTTTTAGTGTACCGGTAATCTATAAGGGAGGCACCGTTGTAATTGAAGAGGCCTTTTCACCTGAAAAAACGCTAAATACGATGGAATTAGAGAAGGTGACGATATTTTTTGGAGTTCCAGCAATGTATAGCATTATGTTAAATATGCCTAGGATGGCGGAAATAGACTTATCAAATTTACGATTATTTGCATACGGTGCCGCACCGATGCCGTATGTATTGGTTCGTCAAATAAAAACGCAATTCCCAGACATCAAGGTGCAAAATTTATATGGACAAACGGAAAATTCCCCTGGCGCAACGACGCTAAAAGATCATTATGCGCTCAACAAAATTGGTTCAGTCGGTGAAATGCTGCCACGGACAGAGGTTAAAGTAGTCGATCCAGATGGCAATGCTGTACCAGTAGGTGAAGTAGGCGAAATTATTGTTAAAGGGCCGCAAGTCATGAAAGGTTATTTTAAAAATGAAGTAGAAACAAAAATAGTACTTAGAGATAGCTGGATGTATAGTGGCGATTTAGGGCGTTTTGATGAAGACGGTTTATTGTATATTGTTGACCGTAAAAAAGATATGATTATTCGTGGCGGAGAAAATATTTATCCAATAGAGGTTGAAGAAGTATTATATCAAATACCGGAAATATTAGAAGCTGCGGTGATCGGCATACCACATCAAGTATATGGAGAAGTGCCAAAAGCGTATATCGTTTTAAAGGAAGGACAACAGCTTTTGGAAGAGCAAGTCGTTTCTTATTGCAAAACAAAATTGGCTAAATATAAATTGCCTGTAGAAGTTGTGTTTATGAATACACTTCCACGTAATGCCAGTGGGAAGGTATTAAAGCATACTTTGAGAGGGAATCCGAAATCTGTAATTGAAAATCAATAAATAGGATGAATTTGTAAATCACCTTTCCAACAAAATGGGACTCGAATTTGGGCCATATAGCTATACGGTTAAAGTAATACCTCCCCTGAAGCTTTAGTGAACAGTCACTTATCAATTTTTTTACTTTATTTAATGTCGAAGTGCATAGCGCCTGTCGATTATAAGTTAGATATGTACTGCTAATAATAGAAACTCCTTATTCAAGCAAGAATTTTAATTGTTTGTACTAGGGAGTTTTTTTCTTTAAGTAAAAAAACAAAAAGTAAATATTTTTATATACAGTATGGGGAATATTGTATGTATGTCCTTAATACAATGATTGTAAATTGAAAGTCAACCTTTTCCATTGTGCTTTTCAAGTTTCATAGTTCAGTAGCAAAATATTATCGTAAAAAGGTGATTTCTATGGAACATATTGAGGAGGAATTGACACTAGTTGAACATTTATCTGAATTAAGAAAACGTCTGATTATTGTGATTAGTGTTTTTGTAGTGGCTTTAACTATTGGTTTTCTTATTTCTCAAAAACTATTGAACTATATTAAAAAAGCTGCATCTGTTTCGATTGATTGGAATGTCTTTGGATTTACCGATGGTTTTTTGATTTATTTTAAATGCGCTTTCATTGTTGCCCTCTTATTTACTTTACCAATTTTTCTCTATCAGACATGGGCTTTTGTTAAACCAGGATTAACCGAAGATGAGTCAAAAGGGACTTTACTTTACGTGCCGCTTTCTTTCTTCTTATTTATCATTGGAGTTGCTTTTAGTTATTTTGTTGTGTTTCCATTGGTTCTAGATTTTATGTCAACAATCAATCAAAATATCGGAGCGATGGAAACCTATGGAATAGCCCAATATTTTACGTTTATGTTTAATGTTGTTTTTCCAATTAGTATTATTTTTGAAATGCCAGTTGTCGTTTTATTTTTAACAAAACTAGGAATCTTGGACCCTGATAAATTAAGAAAGATGAGAAAGTTAGCCTATTTTGTGTTAGTGGTTATTGGTGTTTCTATGACACCGCCAGATGTTGTTTCAGATTTATTAATCATCATACCTCTATTCCTACTATTTGAAATCAGCATTCTCTGTTCAAAGTGGTCTATTAAGAAAACTAAAAAAACGGAGGGGTAATCAATGGAAAACAAAGAGGAACAAAAAAGGTATAGCAGAAGAAACTTTTTGAAAAATTCAGGGTTAACCATTGGTGGTCTGGCAGTCGGCGCTGGTATTGGCAGTCAGTTTCGAAAGACAAAGGAAGTTGAGGTAACGAAAGAAGTTCCAGTAGAGAAGATTGTAGAAAATAATGCCAATCGCGCTTTGATGTATTTTAGTCCACAGCAATTTAGAATTGCCGAGGCGGCAGCGGAAAGAATCTTTCCAGAAGATGAGCTTGGGCCCGGTGCTAAAAAGTTAAATGTTGCCTATTTTATTGACCATCAATTAGCGAGTTCATGGGGTACAAGAGGTCGAGAGTATACAATGGGTCCATTTTTCAAAGGTGAAGCGACGCAAGGTTATCAAGGTCATTTAAATCGTCAGCAAATTTTCGATATTGGCTTACAAGGTCTTCATGATTACAGCCAAAAAACCTTTCAAAAGCCATTCGAGCAACTAACTGCAGAAGAACAAGATCAAGTTCTCATTGCCTTTGAGCAAGATCAGGTTGAATTAAAAGGAATTTCCGCATCTTCTTTCTTTGCCCAATTAAGAACGGTCACAATTGAAGGTGTGTATGCCGATCCAATGTATGGTGGGAATAATCAAATGGAAGCATGGAAAATGAAAAATTATCCAGGACACCAAATGACCTATGCGCAAATCATCGATTCCGAGGAATTTCAAGTTATTAAGCCGCAAAGTTTAAATTCTCAGCATCAAAATCATCAACATTAGAGGAGGAAGTGATCATATGGCAAAGGAACTACCTAAAACCGATGTTGTCATTGTGGGCCTTGGCTGGACGGGAGGAATTATTGCTGCGGAATTGGCGAAAAAAGGCTACAAGGTTGTTGGATTAGAGAGAGGTAAAGAGCGCAAGACAGAAGATTTCTTAATGGGCCATGATGAACTGCGCTATGCAAGTCGGTTTGAATTAATGCAGGATTTATCAAAAGAAACGATTACCTTTCGAAACAACACAAAAATGAGAGCGCTACCAATGCGCCAATATGGCTCGTTTTTATTAGGCGATGGGGTAGGAGGAGCTGGTACCCACTGGAATGGGATGACGGTACGCTTCCTTCCATACGATTTTGAAATTAAGACAAAAACGATTGAACGTTATGGAAAAGACAAAATTCCTGCGGATATGACTCTTCAAGATTGGGGCATTACTTGGGATGTAATCGAACCCTATTTTGATAAATTTGAACAAATGTGTGGGATTTCAGGTGAAGAGAACCCACTTCATGGTAAACGCTCGAACCCGTATCCAACGCCACCAATGAAATCGACACCTGCTATAAATCTATTTATGGAAGGTTCTAAAAGTCTAGGTTTACATCCATATCGCCTACCGTCAGCTAACCTATCAGAAAACTATAAAAATCCTGATGGAATTGAACGGGCAGCCTGTCAATACTGTGGCTTCTGTGAGCGGTTTGGCTGTGAATTCGGTTCTAAGGCTGATCCAATTGTAACCGTTATTCCAGTCGCAAAGCAAACTGGTAATTTTGAACTTAGAACTAATGCAAATGTTACTAAAATTATTCATGATGGGAAAAAAGCAACAGGTGTAATATACATCGATACGAATACGGGAGAGGAAATCTTTCAGCCAGCAGAGGTGGTCTCTGTCACAAGCTACGTATTGAATAACGTGAAGTTACTGCTCATTTCACAAATGGGAACACCTTACAATCCGGATACGGGTCGTGGTGTTGTTGGTAAAAACTATGCTTATCAAACAATGGGTGCATCGGCAGTAGGATTTTTTGAAAATAGGGAATTTAATACGTATGCTGGTGCTGGTGCGCTAGGTGCGGCACTTGATGACTTCAATGGTGATAATTTTGACCATTCCGATTTGGAGTTTATCCATGGTGGCATTATTTCGCTTTCGCAAACAGGGAAAAGACCAATTGCTAATAATACGACAAAAGATGCAGAACGAAATTGGGGCAAAGATTTTAAACAGCAGTCAGTTAAATATGCAAACCGGACATTAAATATTGGTTCACAAGGTGCATCGATGCCATATCGTCATCATTTTCTAGATTTGGATCCTACTTATAAAGATGCCTTTGGGAATCCTCTTCTCCGAATAACATTCGATTTTGAAGAACAGGATCGAAAATTGATTGAATTTACGGGTACTCAGGCAGGGAAAATTATGGAGGCAATGGGAGCTGATCATGTTATTACCAGTAACAAGCGGGGACCTTATAACATTGTTCCATATCAATCAACCCATAATACCGGTGGAGCCATCATGGGGGCTGAACCGGAAACAAGCGTACTTAACAATTATTTGCAAATGTGGGATTTTCATAATGTCTTCATTCCTGGTGCGAGTGCATTCCCACATAACTCCGGCTACAATCCTACAGCGACGGTTGGAGCACTGGCTTATCGTGCTGCTGAAGGAATTGAAAAATATTTGCAACAAGGTGGATTGCTAGTTTAATAATACAAAGGAGTTGAGTACAGATGATGAATATTGGTGTTCCCGGTTTAATTCTAATTCTCGCAATTGCCCTAATTATTTTTGGTCCATCAAAATTGCCTCAGTTAGGCAAAGCGATTGGAGAAACATTAAGAGAATTCAAGTCATCGACAAAAGAAATGGTCGACGAAGTAACAGATGAATTTAAAATGGACGAAGAAAAAGAAAAGGCGAAGATAAAAGCGTTGAAATAGAATAACATATCCAAAAACAGGGCAAACGTTTGGTGATTGCTCTGTTTTTATTAGCGAATAGTCACCATCGGGGTCAAATTAATACACGACTATGTGCTAGCAGCGAATTACCGGTTAATGTTGATTTTTTACTTTTGTTAGATGAATGAATTTTATTAAAAAGGGAGCAAAGTTGTACCTTGCTCCTTAAATAACTGTAATAACTCTAGCTTAGCTCAGCTTTTTCTTTTTTTTTATTTTCTTGAATATAAAGACACACACGGTTTCTGCCCTTTGTTTTTGATGTATAGAGTGCCTGATCAGCCATCCAGACAATTCCGTGGGATTCATAGGTGAACTGCACCTCCAGTTGTTAGATGGTGTCTAACAATTGGGGTGCAGTTCATACAGAAGGTTTTTTATTTATTTTCCTTGTATTGTCAAAACCTGTCGTTGTGGCTATGATATAGTGGACAGATGAAGGTAAGTGTTGCAGAAGATATCGAAGAAGCGAGTATCTTAGTTGAAAAAATAAGCCTTATTTACCAAACAATTTAAATTATATTGGAGGGAGCTATTGATGTCGCAACATAAAATTAGCCCGGAGCGAATTGAAAAGGAACAAATATACAAGGAAATGGGGTTAACAGACGAAGAGTATCAACTAGCGAAGGATCTATTAAAACGTCGTCCGAACTATACGGAAACGGGTATTTTCTCTGCTATGTGGTCTGAGCATTGCAGCTACAAATCATCGAAACCATTACTTAAAAGGTTCCCAACAAAAGGAAGTCATGTTTTACAAGGACCTGGTGAAGGTGCTGGGGTTGTTGATATTGGAGATAATCAAGCGGTTGTTTTTAAAATTGAAAGTCATAATAGTCCGTCTTTTGTCGAGCCATTTGAAGGTTCGGCAACGGGTGTTGGCGGAATTATGCGTGATGTCTTTTCAATGGGAGCAAAGCCAATTGCTGCGATGAATTCATTACGTTTTGGCAATCTAGATAATGACCGTACAAAAATGTTATTTTCTGAGGTTGTACGTGGGATTGCAAGCTATGGCAATGTGATCGATGTTCCAACTGTTGGCGGCGAGATACAATTTGATGAGCAATATGAAGAAAATCCATTAGTCAATGCGATGGTTGTTGGACTCATTTCTCATGACGATGTGCAAAAAGGTGTTGCCGCTGGTGTTGGTAATGTGGTTATTTATGCTGGAGGGGATACCGGAAAAGACGGAGTTGGTGGTGCATCGTTTTCCTCAGATGTTGTCGAGGCTGGAAAAGAAGAGAATAAATCTGCAGTCGCAATCGGTAATCCACATATCGGTAAAAAATTAATGAATGCATGCTTAGAAGTCATTCAATCGGATGCATTAGTTGGTATTCAAGATATGGGTGCGGCAGGATTAACATCATCTGCGAGTGAAATGGCAGCGAAAGCAGGTACGGGGATTGAGATGAATCTTGACCTTGTCCCACAGCGCGAAGAAGGTATGAATGCATATGAAATTATGCTGTCTGAATCACAGGAGCGTATGTTATTAGTCGTGAAAAAAGGTCAGCAGCAGGAAATTCTTGATATTTTTGCGAAACATGATGTGGATGCGGCAGTGATCGGTGAGGTTATACAGGAGAAAACCTTCCGTATTAAGCAACACGGTGAGATTGTTGTAGATATTCCTGTCAATATTTTAGCTGATGAGGCACCTGTCTATCATTTACCATCAAAAGAAGCGGCATACTATCAAGAATTTCAAGCGATGGAAAATGAAGTTCCTACAGTAGAAGATCATCAAGCGATGTTAAGACAACTATTACAGCAGCCGACAATTGCGAGCAAGGAATGGGCATACATGCAATATGATGCAGAGGCACAAGGAAACACCATTGTCGGTCCTGGATCTGATGCGGCGATCGTGAAAATCGATGGTACGGATAAAGCAATTGCGATTACGACGGACTGTAATTCTCGTTATATTTATTTAGATCCAAAAGTTGGTGGACAAATTGCCGTGGCAGAAGCAGCACGTAATCTTGTTTGTTCTGGTGCAAAACCACTTGCAATTACAGATGGCCTGAACTATGGTAACCCAAATAATCCAGAAGTATTTTGGCAAATGGAAGAGAGCATTGATGGTATCAGCGAGGCATGTCTTGCTCTTCAGACCCCCGTTATTAGCGGTAATGTTTCCATGTATAATCAATCAAAAGACGAAGCGATTCTTCCAACACCTATCATTGGTATGGTCGGACTAATCGAAAATACAAAATATGTGACACCAAACCATTTCCAAAATAATGGTGACCTTGTTTATTTAATTGGAGAAACGTTCCCTGAATTCGGTGGCAGTGAACTGCAAAATATGATTGCTGGTAAATATTTAGGAAAAGCCCCTGTGATTGATTTACAAGTGGAAGCGAACCGTCAAAACATACTTGCGACTGCAATTAAAGAAGGTCTTATAGTATCTGCACATGATCTATCTGAAGGCGGTCTTGCTGTTGCCTTAGCTGAGAGTTTGTTTAATGGACAAGGTTTAGGTGTTGAAGTTAGGTTAACTGGTGACGTAACGGTAGCGTTATTTAGTGAATCACAATCAAGATTCTTAGTAACTGTAAAAGCAGAAAACAAAGAACAATTTCAAAATCTATGGACAGAAGCGAGACAAATCGGCTCGGTAACGAACGATGGGAAATTAATTGTTTCTGTAAACGGTGAACATGTGATTAAAGATACCGTTGATGAACTTCATAAACTTTGGAGTGAAGCAATTCCTAGGTTAGTAACTGCTAAATAAATTTGTGAATGTGTTAAATAACTTTTTGGTAGAGCACGGTACCCTGTGAATGGGCCGTGCTCTATCTGTTAGCAGAGTTAAAGTTGGAAGACAGTTTAGGATTGTAGCCTCAGCAAAATTCATAGCTAGGAGTTATTCAATGAAAGTATATAGTCTAAAAAGGCAATTTAAAGGTTACAAAAAGGAGACAGAGTTTTATTTAATAAGTGAATCAGAGTTTATTGGTGTTAAAGAATTCGTGCTGAGAACGAAAGAACTAACGAATACTATCATAATCAATGAAAGCGAACTTCTTAAGAATTTTACTTTCATCAGAGAAATCTTTTAAACTGGGACAGGATGTGTCTAGTCTGCAGCTAATGCACTTAAGCGAACATTCGCTGTGGCTTGTTGATTGATTTAATGTCGAAGTACCTGGCACCTGTTGACTAAATTAATATCACTCGCTATTTTAACGTTTCTCGGAACGTATGAACACTTCGATTTAACTGACCTAGGAAAACGGAAGTATTACAACACAGGGCTAGGGCACCGTTTTTTCATTAATGATAAACTAGGAATTGACAGTTTAGATGCCTTTCCCGTAAAGTTGCTTATGCTGCAAATAAAAACGGAGGGTACTAGATGCAATTCATTAATAATCTACTACTAGATATGGAACTAGATACTATATTAGTAAAATATCTTTCGATTATCATCTAGTATCACGTTTTGCACCGAGGAAATGATTGAGAAATTTAAAAAAGTACATTACCTTTCCGATTACATTATTCAAAAGGAATGGGAAATTGCTGAATACAATGCCGAAAATCAAATAGATCGGAACAATCCTGTGAATGGTAGGGCCCTTACCAATATCGGCGTTTTTAGGGCGTATATTAAGAGTTTGGACTAAGAGTATTCCAGAATCTATCTGGGGCTGATTTAAGAAATATGGTAGAAGAATCAAGCGACAAAGCCTTGATTGGCGAAAGAAGCTATTGAAATCCTTCGCTACGTTAAAACAGCGGTGAACTGACCCCATTTTTTCATATGTTTTTGTTAAATTTGAATAATAATAGATGCATAAAGAAGTTGCAAAGTTTGAAAAATTTGATAAAAAACATACAATTTACTATAATGAGGTTGTTCATATTTATTATGTACATATTAGACATTCTATCATTATGATTATCTCAATGTCTAAAATTCTGAAACGGAAGGTGACGTGCTATGAGTAAAGAGTTAGTCGCGGAAGTAAGAAAGGATTTTAGAAAATCAGCCTCAAATCAATTGAAAAGTAAAGGCCAAATTCCCGCGGTTGTTTACGGAAAAAAACATGAACCAAAAGCAATATCTGTTTACAAGGGAGATTTATTGAAATTATTAAGACAAAATGGCAGATATGCGATTCTTTCTCTAAATGTGGGAGGAATTGATGAGAAAGTGATTCTAGGAGACTATCAAGTAGACCCTCTCACTAAAGAAATAATTCATGCCGATTTTCTTTATGTGGATTTAACTAGTGAAATTAACACGAAGGTCCCTGTTGTAATAAAAGGAGAAGCGGAAGGTGTTAAAGTGGGAGGGATCCTACAACAAGTGCTTTATGAACTAAACATTTCAGCGAACGTAAAAGAAATTCCAGAGGAAATTTTAATAGATGTAACAAACTTGGAAATTGGTGATACGTTGAAAATAGCCGATATAAGAGAAAGTTATCGTTCCATCATACTTAACCATGAAGACGATGAACTAATTATTTCTGTGATCCCTTCAAGGCTTAGCGTAGGTGCTAAAGAAGATATGAATGAATCTATACCACAAACTGTATAAATTGGGGAAAAGAATGGTGCTCGTTTATTGGCACCATTCTTTTGTTTGACTGGGACAGAGGGTCGGGAACTGTGTCCCGAAGAGGCTGAATCGTATAATATTTCGTAATTTACACTTTCTTCTGTTAATATTGATATATAAAACATTGTTGAAAAAGAGGTGCTATTGTTATGTCATATACGGGGGTTATCATTTTTAGTATAATCATAGCTGCCGTTGTCATAGGTTTGACAATTTGGATAACAAATAAGGCGTATGAAGTGCTACCTTCTGTAAGTAAAGTAGATCCACTCCCTAATGAAAAAACGAGAGAAATATCAGAGAATACTAGGTTCGATTGGGATAATTGATGAAAGGTGCTTGCGCTCGTGCGTGTAATGGGGAGCAGGCACCTACACCTGAAGGGACAGATTTCGTGATCTGCTTCGTGGATCGAGAGGAGGATATAATTTGAAAACAATTCAAAGAATGTATGAGCATTTGCATTGGGCAAATCTTCATATTTTTGACGCATTGCAAAATATTAAAGGTGATAAGCAAGAGGTATGCGGATTATTTTCCCATATTCTATCAGCTGAAAAAGTTTGGTTTACTAGGTTACAAGGTATAGATGGCCCCCAAATTCCATTATGGCCCGAAATGAATATGGTACAATGTGCCGAACTTATAATGCAAAATGAGATGACTATTACAACCTATCTTACTAACTTAAAAGAGTCGGATTTGGATCAATCACTATTATATAAAAATAGTAAAGGAACAGAGTTCACTAATTCGGTTCGTGATATATTAACGCATGTAGCAATGCATGGACAGTATCATCGGGGTCAAATTAATACACGACTACGCGCTAACGGCGAAGTGCCAGTTAATGTTGATTTTATTACTTTTGTAAGATAATGGACCTTTTTGAAGAATTGTAAAAGTATTTGACCCTTGTCGACTAAATATAATAACAACAGGACCCACCACGCCTCTTAACAATGCGGACAATGGTGGGTCATTTTATTCTAAGGAGATTTTAAAAGCCGGGTGTAGTCAGTGTTCTAGTTTTTTTAGTATAATAGTGGCGAATTTATTTTTTGGCATAGGAAGTGTTTTTATTGACGAATATACCGATCATACGCTTTGAAAATGTAACAAAGCAATATGATGATGACGATGCTGTTCTTGTTAACGTTAGCTTGGAGTTTGAACGAGGGAAGTTTTACACACTACTAGGGCCATCTGGTTGCGGTAAAACAACAATCCTTCGCTTGATAGCTGGATTTACAGAGCCTTCAGCGGGCAATATTTATTTTAATGGCAAAAATGTCAATCAAGTTCCCGCAAATAAAAGGCAAGTCAATACTGTTTTTCAAGATTATGCATTATTTCCGCATTTGAATGTGTTTGAAAATGTAGCATTTGGTTTGAGAATTAAAAAAATGAAAAAAAGTGAGATAGAGAAAAAGGTTCATGAAGCCCTGCAATTTGTGAACCTTAAAGGGTATGAAAACCGTGAAATTAAAGAAATGTCTGGTGGACAACGGCAGCGTGTAGCCATTGCTCGTGCGATTGTGAATGAACCGGAAATTATCCTTTTAGACGAGCCTCTATCAGCGCTTGATTTAAAATTGCGCACAGAAATGCAATATGAGTTGCGTGAACTGCAACGCCGTCTAGGCATTACCTTTATTTTTGTTACTCATGACCAAGAAGAGGCTCTTGCGATGTCGGATGAAATTTTTGTCCTTAATCAAGGAAAAATTCAGCAGAGCGGTACTCCAAATGATATCTATGATGAGCCTATTAATCGATTTGTTGCTGATTTTATTGGGGAATCGAATATTATAAATGGCAAAATGATTCGAGATTACGAAGTAGAATTTGTTGGAAAAAGATTTGAGTGTGTTGATAAAGGTTTACATGATAATGAACCAGTTGAAGTAGTCATTCGTCCAGAAGATCTTGAAATTACCTCAATCGAACGAGGGAAATTACAAGTCCGAGTAGATACGCAACTATTTAGAGGTGTACATTATGAAATAAGCTGCTATGACAAGGATGGAAATGAATGGCTTGTTCATTCGACTAAGAAAGCAACAGTTGGAGAAGAGATCGGTCTCTATTTTGAGCCTGAAGCCATCCATGTTATGCGTTTTGGAGAGAGTGAGGAAGAGTTTGATCGCCGTTTAGAATCATATGAGGAAGGAGATTATGATGAATTCTAAATTAACACGTAATCTTTATATGATTCCTTATGCTGGTTGGATTGTACTCTTTGTCATTGCACCGATTTTTTTAATACTTTATTATTCCTTCTTTGATATTGAAGGACATTTTTCACTGATCAATTATCAAAAATTCTTTACGTCTGTTTATTTACATATGACATTGAGCTCTTTTTGGTATGCATTTTTAATTACTGCCTTTTCTTTATTCATTGCATACCCAACTGCTTTTTTATTAACGAAAACGAGGCATAAGCATCTTTGGCTTTTATTAATTATTACACCTTCGTGGATTAATTTATTATTAAAAGCCTATGCATTTTTAGGAATTTTCGGTACGTACGGAATGACAAATCAATTTTTAGAAATCATTGGCGTCGGTACCAAGCAGATCTTATTTACGGATTTTAGTTTTATATTTGTTTCGGTTTATATATTTATTCCATTTATGATTCTGCCTATTTTTAATGCATTAAATGAATTAAATCCAACCTTAATTGATGCTGCCAATGATTTAGGAGCATCGAAATGGACAACGTTCCGAAGAGTGATTTTTCCACTTACGTTGGACGGTGTAAAATCGGGGTGTCAAGTTGTCTTTATTCCTGCTCTTTCTTTGTTTATGTTAACAAGATTAATAGCTGGAAACCGCGTGATTACCCTTGGTACTGCGATTGAACAACATTTCCTTGTGACACAAGACTGGGGAATGGGAGCAACCATTGCTGTATTTTTAATTATTATTATGTTTTTAATTATGAGCGTAACTGGCAATAGAAAGCGTGGTGTATAAGGTGACTCAAAAATTAGCACCTATTTCAAAGCTTTATTTACTGGTTATTTTTGTTATTTTATATACGCCGATTTTCTTTTTAGTGTTCTACTCTTTCAATAGTGGTGGAACAATGTATGACTTTGAAGGCTTTACCCTTGATTGGTATAAAGAATTATTTAGTGATACGAGGCTTCTCATTATCGTGCTGAATACGGTTGTAGTAGCATTATTATCTGCACTGTTAGCAACCATCATTGGTGTTTTTGGTGCTCTTGCTATTTATAACGTTAGAAAGAGAAAGACAAAGCAAGCTTTATTATCATTAAATAATGTGCTGATTGTCAGTCCGGATGTCATTATTGGTGCATCGTTTTTGATATTATTTACAGTTGGTGGAATGAAACTTGGATTTATCTCCGTGTTATGCTCGCATATTGCTTTTAGCATTCCCATTGTTGTGTTAATGGTTTTGCCTAAGTTAAATGAAATGAGTCCGACATTAATCGATGCGGCAAGAGACCTAGGTGCAAACGAATGGGATGTACTGACAAAGGTTATTCTTCCCTATATAACACCGGGCATTATGGCTGGCTTTTTTATGGCCTTAACGTATTCGTTTGATGATTTTGCTGTGACGTTTTTTGTAACAGGAAATGGCTTTAGTACGCTTTCTGTTGAAATATACTCATTGGCCCGTCGGGGAATTTCCTTAAATATTAATGCATTGTCAACTGTACTATTTTTATTTACAACATTATTAGTTGTCATCTATTATTTTATTTTACAAAAAAATAAACCAAGAGGAATGGGGGCTAGAAAATGAAAAGATTAGTCCATTCGT
The DNA here is from genome assembly GCF_035811335.1 of Schinkia azotoformans. Taxonomy (NCBI): domain Bacteria; kingdom Bacillati; phylum Bacillota; class Bacilli; order Caryophanales; family Bacillaceae; genus Schinkia; species Schinkia azotoformans. The sequence continues at coordinate 110,944 of NZ_JARSMD010000024.1, read as the reverse complement.
TATTGGTAGTTGTCGTAGCATCCGTCGTTTTATTAGTGTTGCTAGATCAATTAAATTCATCCCAGGGGTATTCAAGTGGAAATACGTTAACCATTTATAACTGGGGTGATTATATTGACGAGGAGCTGATCACTCGTTTTGAGAAAGAAACGGGTATTAAAGTGATCTATGAAACCTTTGATTCAAATGAAGCGATGATGACAAAAATCGTTCAAGGCGGTACAACCTATGATATTGCAGTTCCTTCCGAGTACACGATAGAAAAAATGAGGGAAGAAGACCTGTTGATTCCACTTGATCATTCCAAGTTGCCAAATTTAAAGTATATTGATGAACGTTTTATGGACTTGCCGTTTGATCCTGAAAATAAATATTCCATTCCTTATTTTTGGGGGACCGTTGGAATCGTCTATAATCCAACATTGCTGGAAGGGATGGAAATAACAAGTTGGAATGATTTATGGGATCCAGCATTGAAAAATCAAATTCTTTTAATTGATGGTGCTAGAGAAGTAATGGGAATGGGGCTAAATAGTCTTGGGTATTCATTAAATGATACGAATAAAGACCATTTAATGGAGGCAAAGGAAAAACTGGATCGACTGACGCCGAATGTGAAGGCGATTGTTGGTGATGAAATCAAGATGCTCATGGCAAATGAAGAAGCCGCGATTGGACTTGTGTGGTCAGGCGATGCAGCTGATATTATGTCGGAAAATGAGAATTTAGACTATGTAGTACCGGAAGAAGGTTCCAATCTCTGGTTTGACAATATGGTTATCCCTAAAACGGCTAAAAACATCGAAGCTGCCCATCAATTTATCAATTTTATGCTTGACCCAGAAGTTGCAGCACAAAATACTGAATATGTGAGCTATTCAACACCAAATAAGGAGGCTTTGAAATATATGCCTCGGGATATGGTAACGGATGAACGCTTCTATCCATCACCTGAATTAACGGAAAAACTTGAGGTTTATGAAAATCTTGGCAAAAAGAACTTAGCTTATTATAATGCCCTGTTTTTAGAATTTAAAATGCATCGGAAATAGGCAAGGAAATAAATACGTGATGACGAAAAACTGCACAGTGAACTCTCACTGGTGCGGTTTTTTAATCCTTTTTTTCATTTATCTCCCAAAAAAATTAAATTTTTTTAATTTTTTTATTTAGCTATTGACAAAGCTAAAGATGTTGTCGAACCCTTGAGTTTACTGGGTTTTCATAGTGTTAAAGTGGCATATAGCCGTCGTTATTTACCAAAAATTGATAATTGACTGTGATTTAACGCACATTATTGAAAATGATTTGCAATTAATATGGAGGTAGAAAATCATTTGGGAGGTGGAGTTCGATGGCTACAACAAAAAATACTCAAGAGGTAGTCAAAGAGGGCCGCGAGGGAATAGGAACCTTTATCGGGGTAGGGATTGTTGGCGCTGTAATTCTAGTTACGTATATTGCAATGTACGGACTATATATGGCGAGAATTTAGAAAGGAGATAGGTGAACATGCATAAATCGGAAAAGATTTGGCTGACGTTAAGTTTCGGTATGATTATGGGTTTTATGATTCTTACTGGTTATCAGGCCTTTGCATTAGGAATGGGGACACCATCTGGTCAAACAACACTTGATCCACAAAAAGTGGATCAAACAGCTCCATTTGATAAACCTGGTGTTACACAGATTGGAGAAAATGAATACGAAGTGGTCATGACATTACAAATTTTTAGCTTTACACCAAATAAACTTGAGTTTCCTGCAGGATCAACAGTTCATTTTAAGTTAACTTCAAAGGATGTTGTCCATGGATTTGAAGTCGCGGGAACAAACCTAAATGCAATGGTAATGCCAGGCTATGTTCAAGAAATCACACAGAAGTTTGATAAACCTGGTGACTATTTAGTTTTATGTAATGAATACTGTGGTGCCGGACACCAATTAATGTCAACAACCATCACGGTTAAATAAAAGGGGGGAGTTACATGCAACCTACATCATCAACGGCAAATATGTCAAAGCCGTCATTTAAAGAAAGATCAAATCAAATGCTTGGCGCAATACCACAAGATGCTATTATAACAAAATCATATTTATTTGTCGCTTTTACTGCGGTACTATTAGGTGGACTGTTAGGACTATTACAAGGTTTAAACCGTGCAGGCTTACTTCAACAAATGCCGCTTGGATTAAACTATTATCAAATATTAACAGCACACGGTTTATTATTAGTCGTTATCTTTTCAGCAACGTTTGTAATTGGTTACTTTTATGCAGGTATGTCACATACATTAGGAGGACTTCTTCCTAAAGTTAGAAAGATCGTATGGACTGGATTTTGGTTGAAAATTGTCGGAACTGTAGTAGTAGTAATTCCGGTATTAATGAATGAAGCTTCAGTTATGTATTCATTCTATCCACCTATGAAAGCACACCCAATGTTCTATTTCGGGTTAGTATTTGTAGTATTGGGTGTATGGGCAGCTGCTATTGGGGCTTTTATTCAAGTAGCTTCTTGGAGAAAGAATAATCCTGGAAAGCATGTACCGATTTTCTCTTTCTTTGCTACTGGGGTATTTATTCTATTAGTAGGCGCAACATTAATGGTTGCAGTTGAAGTATTATTCATGATTATTCCTTGGTCTTTAGGATGGGTTGATACAATCAATGTTATGGTTGCTCGTACCCTATTCTGGGCATTCGGTCATACTGCGGTTAATATCTGGTATTTAACAGCTGTATCTGCTTGGTATGTTATTGTACCAAAAATTATCGGTGGTAGACGCTTTAGTGATATGCTGACTCGTGTCGTAATTATTGCACTAGTAATTATGAACATCACTGGTGGATTCCATCACCAAATTATTGATCCAGGTATTTCAGAACCGATTAAATTTATGCACGTATTCATGAGTTTAGCAATTGGTTTCCCATCTTTAATGACTGCTTATGCAATGTTTGCTGTAATGGAGCGTACAGGTAGAGAAAAAGGTGGAAAAGGTGCTTTTGGTTGGTTTAAAAAGTTACCATGGGGCGATGTTCGTTTCTTAGCTCCATTTATTGGAATGGCTGCCTTTGCTCCAGCAGGTGCAGGTGGTATTGTTCAAAGTACAAACCAATTAGATCAAACTGTGCATAACACGATGTGGATTGTCGGACATTTCCACTTAACATTAGGTATGTCTGTAGTTATGACATTTTTTGGTGTAAGTTACTGGTTAATTCCGCATGTTTCAAAACGTATTTTAACACCGGCTATGAATAAATTAGGTGTCTTCCAAACAATCGTTTGGACAATTGGTATGGTGATTATGTCATTCTCAATGCACTATATTGGATTATATGGCGGATCACCACGTAGAACATCTTATACAACATATTTCGATCATCCGATGGCCTTATCATGGGATCCATGGATGTTAGCAGTTGGTATCGGAGCAGTTTTATTATTCACCGCTGTTTGTATTCAAGTTTTTGCAGCATTCAATCTTATGTTCTTTGCACCAAAAGGTGTTACAGAATTCCCAATTGGTGAACCACAAAGTGATGATGAAAAAACACCATATTGGACAGAACGTTGGGGTATCTGGGTTGTATTAATGATCATTACAATTGCAATGGCTTATACTGTACCATTAGTTGAAATGATTGTGAATGGCCCTCCAGGATCACCACCATTCAAAACTTGGTAATAATTAAAATAGAGAGGTAGCTCGATTTTTATGGGCTATCTCTTTATGCTAAGTAAGAGAAAACTATAATTCAGGAAGTGATCTCCGTGATCAAAAATCGCCATACGACAATAGCTTGTTGGCTCGTTATAATATTTGGAATCGGCTTGTTTTTTATCGGAACCGACGGATTTAGTGCGTTTACTGCTGAAAAGGCAAGGGTAAATAAATTGGTCGATGAGAAACCAAAGTTCCCAAGTGTCACACTAGAGGATAGTAAAGGTCGTACCTATTCATTCAGTGAATTTGAAGGAAAAAATGTATTTATTACGTTTCTTTACACATCTTGTGGATCGGTTTGTCCGCAATTAGAAAAAAATATGTCACAAGTTTATGAAAAGATCCCGAAAAAATACTTTGATAAGGACATTGTATTTTTAAGTATAAGTTTTGACCCAACTAGGGATGACCCAGCTACATTAGAAAAATATAGAGAACTATTTAATAGTGACGGGGAAACATGGAGGATGGCGAGAATTAATGATCAAGCCGAATTAGATTCCCTGTTAAAATCCTTTGGAGTCATTGTAATACCTGATAAAAACGGAAATTTCTCGCATAACTCTGCCTTTTATTTTGTAGACAAAAAAGGGAGTTTAACACATGTAATGGATTATAAAAAAATTGATGAAGCAGCACAAACAGTAATTGATATTCTTGAAAAGGAAGAGGGGGATAAATAATGGAACAATCCAAATATGGTTTAATCTTATTTATTTTCCTTGCTATGCCCCCTGTTGCTTACATTTTGGAATCCGTAATGGCATTGCATATGCATATGCAAATGCCGATGCTAGTTATAGCTGGACTGTTAATGGCTCGTTTCTTTCAAATACGTTTTCCACAATTTTTTGAAAACTGGAATCAAAATGGTATACCCGGAATTTTATTATTTATCATTATAATTGTGTTTTGGATGATGCCGAGGACCATGGACGAGGCATTAACCGAATTAAGTGTTGAGATATTTAAATTCATCAGTTTACCGTTTTTGGCCGGAGTTCCGCTCCGTGACAGCTGGAAAAAGCTAAGTGAAAAAATTAAAAATGGTGTAATCATTCTGTTTACTGTTTTATTTTTATTAATGGGATGGCTGTATATTTACTCTCCTGTTCAATTGTGCAACAATTATTTGCAGATTGAACAAATAACCCTTGGTTGGGCTTTCATTACGACAAGTATTGGGTTGGTCGTTTATTTGATTTACATTACAGTCGTTGATCGTTCGAAATATGAAATTGGAAATAATGAATAATCATATAAATGAAAAAAAGGAGCTTGTGCAAGAGCTCCTTTTTAATTTATATTTCCTCGCTCAAAGTGATTCATTTCTGTTAATTCGATAATATAATCATAATTCTGGATTGAATTTTGGACTGATTCATACTCCTCCCTTGTTAAATCCTTTTTTTCTAATCTTTCTACTAATTTTCTTTTATTTTCTTCAAGATTGACGATAATATCTTTATAGTTCATATTTCAACATTCCTTTCCAAATCAGGGGTTTGAAAGCGCTATCTATTTCTATATATATTTTAATTTACGAAGCAGTAAAATTACTGATGGTCCTGTTGCGAATTGGTGACATATTGGTTACGAATTTAGCAAAATTAATCTTGTATTTTTGAAATCATGCTTTATAGTTAATACATATAGACAGTTGTCAAGACAGGAGGAAAGACGTACAAGATGGGAGAAAAAACGATTTCAAGAAATAAAGTATTAGGAATTGCTGGACTGGGTTGGATGTTTGATGCAATGGATGTTGGCATGCTATCATTTATCATTGCTGCCCTGAAGGTAGACTGGGGTTTAACACCGCAACAAATGGGTTGGATCGGGAGTATAAATTCGATCGGTATGGCTGTTGGTGCTTTTGTATTTGGTATATGGGCAGACCGTATTGGTAGAAAAAATATATTTATTATAACCTTAGTCTTATTTTCGCTAGCCAGTGGACTTTCAGCTTTTGCAACAACACTTTCAATCTTTCTCATATTGCGGATTTTCGTTGGGATGGGACTTGGCGGTGAATTGCCAGTAGCCTCAACCTTAGTATCTGAAATTGTCCCGGCGAAGGACCGTGGTCGTATTGTAGTATTGCTTGAAAGCTTTTGGGCTGTGGGTTGGTTGATTGCGGCACTAATTTCATACTTCGTTATTCCGGCTTTTGGTTGGAGAATAGCTCTGTTATTAAGTGCCTTACCTGCTTTATATGCTATTTATTTACGATTAAAACTGCCTGACTCCCCGGCATTTTCACCTAAAAAGAGTGAAAAACGGACAGTATTGCAAAATATAAAGGATGTTTGGTCGAAAGAGCATGCCCGTTCCACGTTTGTCCTGTGGACGGTTTGGTTTACGGTTGTTTTTTCTTACTATGGAATGTTCCTATGGTTGCCAAGTGTTATGGTTATGAAAGGTTTCAATTTGATCCAAAGTTTTGAATATGTGGTGATCATGACACTTGCGCAATTGCCTGGATATTTTACAGCAGCATGGTTTATTGAACGAATCGGCCGTAAATTTGTACTAGTTACTTATTTATTAGGCACCGCTGCATCAGCTTTTGTATTTGGAACAGCAGAATCGACCGCTTTATTAATCGGCTCCGGGATATTATTATCCTTCTTCAATCTTGGGGCATGGGGCGCTTTATATGCCTATTCTCCGGAACAATATCCGGCAGTGATCCGTGGAACTGGTACAGGAATGGCGGCATCTGTTGGCAGAATAGGAGGCATCTTGGGACCGCTTTTAGTAGGTTCTTTAGTAAGTGCCGGCTATTCAATTGGTTTTATTTTCTCAATTTTTTGTGGAAGTATTATTATCGGAGTTTTGGCTGTCGCTTTTGTTGGACACGAAACACGACAGATCGAACTTGCTTAGAAAAAAGAGTTGCAGTCTAGATTGCAGCTCTTTTCTTTCCTAATTTTTTCAAAAATAAAATTCCCCTAAATGTAAAAAAATAAAATGAAATGAAGAAAAAGCGAAGGAGAGCTGGCAATATGCGGGGCTACGTTCTTTCGATTTGGAACTTTTTTGATCCTTTTTATTTTTTCTGTACACGTCTAACATTTCCTCCGCGAACAGGTACGGAAAGCAATATTTTCAGGGTTAGACTAACAAAATACAAAGGAAGAGAAGTCGTTCTTACTGATGGAACAATCATCACGAAAAATGATATTTTAGTTAAAATCCACCTTCACAACGTGAAACTATTAAGGGAATTATTTGAAATAAAAAGTGAATTAAGAAAAGCAAAAATTCTTTACCGCCATGTTCAAGAGTCACTGCCAGGGATCGAGTATTTCATTCGAAACAGCAGTTTTTCAAATGAAATTAAAGGAATTGTTGGTATCACCCATTTAAATAAAAGCTGTGAACGGCTTGGATTTGAAATTTTTGATATTTCTCATCCTATCTATAAATGGTTTAAAGTGTTTGCTTTTTTGCCAATCGAAATTCTATCCAGCGCAAATCATTCCATTCTCAATAGTTTAAAACATCAAACACCAAAATATTTATTTATGTCAAGAAATACACTAAACAAAATGTATCGAATCTAAAAGAAAAAGCTGCTCATGATTAAATAGCAGCTTTTTTAGGTCTTAAAGGCAGTTCATGAAGGGTAATTTCTGGTCGGCTTCCGACACGGATATTAACTCCCGTTTGACCAAGTCCTTCATTGATATAGTAAGGCTTCCCATCTTGTAAATGGAGTCCCTTTGTAATATTCATTCTAGCGAGTTTCCCCATTTTTACTAGGTGATAGGCTTTTGGGTAGCAGATTTGCCCCCCGTGGAAATGGCCAGATAGCAAATAATCAAAATGATAATTCTTCATATGCAACACGATATTTGGATCATGGGTAAGAACTAATTTTGTACCGGAAACGATTCCTTTGTAAGAAGCGTTAATATCGCTACGTTTTGTCTTAAAGTCGTCAATGCCAATGATGTTAACTGGTTTACCATTTACATAAATGACATCATGTTGATTGATCAAAACCTTGCAGTTATATTGTTCAAGAATTTCGATTAGCTTTTGTTGGTATTTAGGTCGCAGAAAGTAATCATGATTTCCTAAAACCGCATAAATCCCATGCTTTGGATTCAGTTTGTTCAATGTTTCAAGGTAGGGAGCTAGTTTAGGAATGGTTCGTTTACGATCTAAAAAATCACCAGTTAGTGCAATTAAATCAATCGGTTCGTCTTTTAGCATTTCATAGAGATCGGTTGGAGAAATCGAAATATTTTCAAGATGCAAATCTGATAGCTGTAAAATTTTTAACTTTGGATGCTGTGGTACAAGTTTTTCATTTAATTTTATCTTGTTTATGACAACATCTTTCGTGTTATCATGGGCTTTTTTAAATAAATTATTAAGAATATAAACAAGAAATAGGATGAGGACAGCAAGTAATAAAAATTCCAAGTGGCTACGCACCTCCATATAAAAATTATACAGGATGGGAACAGGAATTTTTACATGCAATAGTTGGAAAGCGTTTTTCTTCTTAGTATAATTAAAAAAGCTTAACGGAAGAAAAGGTGCTTTTTTATGCAAATTTTACTAGTCATGATTGGTGGTTTTTTAGGGGCAATAGGTAGGTTTAGTGTCGGAGAGTGGTTTAATCCAAATCAAGGTTTTCCTTTTGGAACTTTACTCGTAAACCTTATTGGATGCTTTCTTCTAGGGTGGCTTTTAACTTTTATGAGCCGTCGCAGCAAAAATTACTCTTACCTAACTTTGTTTCTCGGAACTGGGGTAATTGGCTCTTTTACAACCTTTTCAACATTCTCTGTTGAAACGATTCAATTATTCAAACAGGGACTTGTTGTTCTCGGTTTGCTTTATGTACTCATAAGTATATTTTTCGGCTTGTTATTAGCCTATTTGGGGAGCAAATTAGCATGATCTGGATCATTGGGTTTGGTGGTGCAATTGGTGCAGCTGTACGCTTTTTATTAGGTGATTTTATTAATAAAAGGTGGTCTAAAAAACTAGGTAGGTTTCCGGTGGGAACATGGATCATTAATATTTCCGGCTCTTTTTTACTTGGTGTAATCGCTAATTATCATTTGTCAAACAGCATAGAGGATTGGGTTTGGTATTTTGTTGGAGTTGGATTTTGCGGGGCATATACTACTTTTTCCACATTTGGCTTTGAAACAATTCGGTTGATCGAAGACAAAAAAATTAAGATTGCGATTGAATATATACTATCATCATTGGTAGTAGGGATTGCATCAGCTTCAGTAGGTTTTATAATTTGATTTGGAGGTATGGTATGCCTGATATTAATGCTTTATTTCGCAAAAGAATTGGTTTACCTGAGGATGAGATTGTAAGGTTTGAAATATTAGATAAGGTTCTTGAAAAAACAGCCAAATCAATTCCCTTCGAAAATATATGTATTATTAATAAAAATACAAGTGATATTTCGAAGGAAAGCCTAGTTAATAAAATTCTTGATAGGAATGAAGGCGGCGTCTGTTATGAGTTGAATCCTATTCTTTATTTGTTTTTACAGGAAAATGGCTTTGATGTCTCCTTAGTTCGTGGGGCTGTTTATGATCATTCAGCGCAAAACTGGGCGCCTACGGGTCTTACCCATGTTACAATTTTATTAAACCTTAATAATCAAACCTTTGTATTGGATACTGGTTTTGGAGGGAATTTACCTTTAAAACCTGTTCCATTGAACGGGCGAATGGTTCATTCCGGTAATGGCCAATTTCGAATTAAAAAGCAGAATAGTGAGTATGGAGATTATGTTTTTGAAATGAAGTTAAAGCATAAGGATTCTGACTGGAAGCTAGGTTATGCTTTTGATACGAAAAGTATCATTCGCGACCTCCCTGAATTAAATGCCGTTAAACAGGTCATCTCTGAAAGTGAGCATTCGGCCTTTAACAAGGCCCCTTTGATGACAAAAATTACAGACAGCGGAACAGTCACTTTAACCGGTTCTTCATTAACAGTATGGACAGATGGAGAAATGAAAAAAGAGGATATTGCTGAAACACAATATCCAGATCTAGCCAAAAAACATTTTGGTTTGTCGGTTAAATAGTAAAATAGCAAAGGGGTACCCGAAAAATGGGTACCTCTTCTCTATAATGTCTTAAAAAATTCTTTTCCATGCTTTAGAAAGCTCGCTGAAAATGATTGGGACTAGAGATAGCGTTAGTACGAATAACCAGTCCTTTAAAGAAAGGATGTGTAGGTCGAAGATATCGTTAAAGACCGGTACATTCACTAATAGGGCTTGAAGTGCAATACCTACGAAAATAGACACTAGTAAAAACTTATTTGTAAATAGTCCCACTTCACGAAGTGACTTTTTAGTACTCCGCAAATTCAAGGAATGGAATAATTGAGCAATACTTAGTGTTACAAATGCCATCGTTTGGGCATGAACGAGTGCATCCTTCGAAATGTTGCTAAAGTCGATTGAAAAAATCGATGGTGCGCCAGTGTAATAATTTAATCCTGTAACAAAAGCAAATAAGGTTAAGGAACCGATTAATAATCCGTAAAGTAGGGTAAACATTCCGCTGCCATGGGCAAAAATACTTTCTTTAATGGAACGTGGCTGTTGATCCATAACATCTGGATCATCAGGATCCAGCCCTAGTGAAATGGCAGGCAATGTATCTGTAATTAGATTGATCCATAAAATATGAATAGCGGATAGGGGAGCCGGCCATCCAAGAAGAATAGCGATGAAAAGCGTTATAATTTCCCCTAAGTTACATGATAGGAGGAATAAAATCGATTTTTTAATGTTTTGATAAATATTTCGACCTTCTTCAACGGCAGCAACGATCGTTGCAAAGTTATCATCGGTTAATACAATATCCGCTGCACCTTTTGCGACGTCAGTACCGCCTTTCCCCATTGCAACGCCAACATCAGCTTGTTTTAATGAAGGAGCATCGTTTACCCCGTCCCCCGTCATTGCAACAATTCGCTCATTCGTTTTTAAAGCTTTCACAATTTTTACCTTATGCTCTGGTGACACCCGCGCAAAAACACGGATTTTGTTAACCTTCTCGCATAACTCTGATTCACTAAGTCGATCGATCTCGGATCCTGACATAGATTCGATCTCCTCGTTTGCAATTCCAAGATCTTTAGCAATTGCGAACGCTGTTTTTTGGTTATCCCCGGTAATCATGATCGTTTGGATACCGGCTTGTTTGCACTGTGCTATGGATGCTTTTACTTCTTCTCTTGGCGGGTCGATCATTCCGGTTAGGCCTAGAAAAATTAGTTCTTTTTCCAAATCCTCGCTTGTCATGCTGTTATCGAAGGTTGGAATTTCCTTGTAGGCAATCGCAAGAACACGTAATGCTTCAGCAGACATTTCATTGGCAACATTCTTAATTTTATCTACTTCAAGGGTAGTCACTCGGATTTTGGGTAAAATGCTTTCTAATGCACCCTTCACCATTACAAAATAACGGCCACCATGGTGGTGAACGGTTGTCATCATTTTACGGTCGGAATCAAAAGCTATTTCAAAAATTCGCTCATAATTTTTATCAAGAATTTGTTTTTCAAATCCAGCAACATGAGCCGCAGCAACAAGGGCGATTTCGGTCGGGTCGCCAGAATGTTCCTCCTCAGTAAAAACGGCATCATTACAAAGAGCCATTGCTTCAAAGAAGCGGGAGTATTCCCTTTGCTTTAGTAATGGTGAGTTCATGGAAAGATAATTTCCGTTAACATAGACTTTTGTCACGGTCATTTTGTTTTGGGTTAGCGTCCCTGTTTTGTCAGAACAAATAACACTAACAGCACCAAGAGTTTCAACCGCCGGCAGTTTTCGAACAACAGCTTGTCGTTCGATCATTCTCTGTACGCCAAGAGCAAGTACAATCGTAACGATGGCAGGCAACCCTTCAGGAATGGCTGCAACCGCCAGACTTACAGATATCAAAAACATATCAAGAACATCTCTGCCTTGAAAATAGCCGATTAGGAAGATGATGACTGACACAATGACGGCACCAATTCCGAGAATTTTCCCAAGCTCTGCTAATTTTTTTTGAAGCGGTGTTTGTTCTTTTTCTTGTTTCCCAAGCAAATTAGCGATTTTTCCGATTTCGGTCTGCATTCCCGTGTTCACGACTATACCAATAGCCCGCCCGTAAGAGGATAGGGTGGACATAAACGCCATATTCCGTTGATCGGCAATCGGCAATTCCTCAGCTGCTACCCAATCAGCATTTTTATCAACAGGAACGGACTCCCCGGTTAATGAAGATTCTTCAACCTGAAAATTGGCAGTTTCAATTAACCGTATATCAGCAGGAATAAATCGTCCAGCATCAATAATTACGATATCACCTGGTACTACGTGCTCTGATGGAATTTCAACCGTCATTCCATCTCGTTTTACAATGGCTTTGGGGGTTGTCATTTTTTTTAGTTCCTCCAAAGCTTTTTCTGCTTTAGATTCCTGAATGACGCCAATAATCGTATTCAGCAGAATCACTAATACAATAATAATGGCATCACTATACTCCCCAACAAACGCAGAAATAAGGGCGGCCCCAATTAAAATATAGATTAGTAAACTATTAATTTGCCTGAAAAACAACGTAAAAATCGATTCTTTTTTATGCTCGCTGAATTCATTAGCTCCAACCTGATCTAACCGTTTTTTTGCCTCTACATTCGTTAGACCTGTTTCCGTATTAGTTTCTAAATCAATGGATACTCTTTCTGTATCTTTTGTGTACCACATACTTCACACTCTCCCCTAGATAGAAAATGGATTATCTATCCCAATTTAATTAAACCACATATAGGTAAATATTTCTAAAACGAAAAATGAAAGTTTATATATAAATTAGTCAGTGATATCCCCTTATATTACCATTTAAAAGTTTGCTATTTTTACCGATAGTAAGGATGAGCAGCAATTTCCCTAGCAAATGTTGTTGTTCATGATAACTTTATTCAGCTGAATAAAGTTATAGCCTTCGGCGAGCCTTGCGATTTTTAAAGGTAGTTTTTCGAGCTAAGATCAAAGACTAAGAACGCCACATCCTGTGGCAACGTCTTTGTGACCCACATCCTGTGGGCCTAAAAATCTGGGCGCAAATATGCCAAGGCATATTTGATTGTATTCCTCTATTTCGTCCATCTAATTTAGGTGGACTTTTTTTATTTTTAACAACCTTAGTTCATGCTACTTGAATAGTTTTCCCAGACCTATTAAAGTAAAATGGAATGATTAACTTCATTCAGCAGAAGTCTTCCACTTCCATAAGTGGTGAGATGAATGCAAAATAGTGTTTTAATCCAGTGGGGGTGCAAACCCCTGCTGAATAAAGTTAAAGCCTCCGGCGGATGCCTCGGATTTTTAAAGGTAGTTTTTCGAGCAAGCTCGAAAAAAATCCGGGCGCAAATACGCCAAGGCGCATTTGATAAAGTGGGTGAATATTTTGGCAGTTCGAAATTATACGATTGGGATGGCCGGGCACATTGATCACGGCAAGACATCTCTTACGAAGGCATTAACGAATGTTGATACAGATCGACTTAAGGAAGAAAAAGAAAGAAATATTTCAATAGAATTAGGCTATGCACCATTAAAGATTGATGATGAGCTTGATGTCTCTATTATCGACGTGCCTGGTCATGAACGTTTTATTAGACAAATGATTGCCGGTGTTGCTGGAATTGATTTAGTCATCTTGGTTATTGCTGCAGATGAAGGTGTTATGCCGCAAACGAAAGAGCATCTTGAAATCCTGTCCTTTTTAGGTATCGAAAAAGGGATTATCGCAATTAGTAAAATTGACCGTGTTGATGCAGAATTATTAGAACTTGCCGAAGAGGACATAAGGGATAACCTCAAAGGGACGGTGTTTGAATCAGCTCCTTTTGTATTAGTGGACAGTCTTTCAAAGAAAGGTCTGGAGGAACTAAAACAGCAAATTAAGAAGGAATTAGAACATAAGGAGATGCGTGATGCAAGGGGACCGTTCCGCTTGCCGATTGACCAAGTGTTTTCAGTTCAAGGACAAGGAACGGTGGTACGTGGTACGGTGTATGAGGGAATTGTCGAAAAAGGCAGTTCACTGCAGGTTTTACCACAGGGCATTCCGGTAAAAGTTCGGCAAATTCAGGTGCATCATGAGCAAACAGAAGTGGCTAAGGCTGGACAAAGGGCGGCCTTAAATTTAGGTGGCATTTCCAAACAAGAAATTGCCCGTGGAGACGTTTTAGTATCATCTGAGCATTTTCTCGTTACAGATACGCTTGATATTACAACAAAATTTGTGGGTGACTTGGCATCGCCGGTCAAGCAGCGTGCACCGATTAAGCTACATACAGGAACAACTGAAGTAATGGGAACAATCGTGTTCTTTGATAGAAATGAAGTTGTTGAAGAGGATGATGAAGTAGTTTGTCAGCTTCGTTTAGACCACCCAATTGTTTGTAAACGTGGGGACCGCTTTATTTTAAGGAGACCGACACCTGTCGAAACGATTGGTGGTGGCTGGATTATCGACCCGAAAGGCAGTAAATATCGCTTTGGCGAAGATACAGTAAAAATGCTCATGCAGAAAAAAGAGGGCACACCAAATGAACGGGTTCTTTCTATATTAAAAGAGAAGGCACTTATGACATTTGAAGCTTTATTGAAATATTCATCGATGGATAAAGACGATTTAATAGCTATAGTGGATGCAGAAAAAGGTACGAGTATTTTTGAACTAGCAAGTGGCGAGTATGCCCTCCACTCTGATTTTGAATATATTAAAAACAGGATAGAGGAAAAATTAACAGAATATCATGAGGAATTTTCCCTTCGTGCTGGCTTCAATAAAGCGGAAATTGTTCATTCTTTCCTGAATCTTTATCCGAAACGTCTAGTTGAATTTGTTATTGAAAAATTGATAGAAGAAGGCTTCTTAAAGAAACAAGAGCAATATATTCAGCTTGCAACTTTCTCACCGCATTATCCAGAAAAATGGAGTAAACGTATGGAAGCAGTAGTCATAGCTATTCAAAAAGACGAAATTGAAGTGCAGCCATTTGAGCAATATATGAAGAGTGAAAAAATACCGGAACAGTACAAGGATGATTTCAAATATTACTTAATCCAAGCAAGAAAAGCTGTTGCCTTGGATGAAAATCATCTCCTATCAATAGAAACAATTAACAAAGCAGCAGATTTATTAAAGTCAAAAACCGGTGAAGAATTCGCAGTTAAGGATGCAAAAGATGTTCTAGGACTATCCAGAAAATATTTGATTCCATTACTAGAGTTATTTGATGCATTAAATCTTACAAAAAGAGTAGAGGATAAACGGAAGTGGGTGTAATGTAGTTTGTCACCAATGAAGATCTTACTTCTCACACCTTTTTTATACAGCAATAGAGGCAATTCAACAACCGCAAAACGAATTGCCTCTGGTTTGGAGCAAAATGGAGTAGATGTTACTGTTTTTGCCTATGAAGAAGACGCGTGGAACGATGAAATCGATAGACAAGCTAAAAACTGTGACCTTATCCATATCATCCACTTTTACCGTTTTTCAAAATGGGCAAAAAAGACAAAATTTCAGTTGAATAAACCATACATTATGACGAACGGCGGAACGGATGTAAATCTTGATTTGTATAACCTAGGTAATCGGGCAGAAATGTTGGATATTTTGCAAAATGCCAGTGCAATTACCGTTTTTACTGATGATGCAAAGGCAAAGCTTTGTCATGCATATAGTGGTATGGGGCTACGAATAGAGGTTATTATGCAGAGTGTATGGTTTCCGATTTCTGAGGAAAATGCAGACGATTTGAAATTGGGAATAGGAGAGCCTGCGATTTTACTTCCATCTGGATTAAGGGCGGTAAAGGATGTTTTCTTTTTAATGGAAGAAATTGTTGGTCTGCAAAAGAAGTATCCTAATTTACAGTTTTTGATCGCCGGTATGGTTTTAGATGAAAATATATATGAAACGTTAAACCAATATATCGAAAAATATAGCTGGATTCACTTTTTGGAAAATGTTCCGATTGAAAACATGGTATCATTGTATAAATGGGCACATATAGTTTTAAATACGTCTATTTCAGAGGGCCAATCTTCGGCTATTTTAGAGGCAATGGAAATGGGTTGTGTTGTTTTGGCGCGAAATAATCCCGGCAATGCCAGCATCATCGAAGATGGAGTAAATGGCTATCTATTTAATGACGGAAAAGAATTTTTAAATAAGATTAATGTAGTTTTAACTGAGCAGGAAAAAGCCCAAAGGATTATTCAAAATGCTAAAAACTTTGTGCAAACCAATCATTATTTTGAAGATGAAATAAAGGCATTTATCAAGCTTTATCAAGATTGTTTACAAAAACCTTGAAACTAGTGGTGAAAAACAATGAATTTAAACCATCTAAAAGCGTTTGAAAAGTTGATACAAGTAAAAAGCTTTCAAGAGGCGGCAAGGCAATTATCGGTATCACAGCCGGCTATAACGCTCCGAATTCAAGCCTTAGAGGAGCATTTTAAAACAAAGCTAGTAAAGCGCACAGGAGAGGGTGTGCAGTTAACCTCACAAGGTGAAGTGATCTATAAAAGGGTTAAAGAGATTCTAAAACTATGGGAAGACTTGGAGGTCCAATTTTTAGGAGGAGAGCCAGTAGGGAAACTTGTCATTGGGGCCAGTACAATTCCTTCTGAATATATTCTTCCAAAAATCATTAAGAATTTTAAATCAACCTACCCAGATGTAGATTTTAGTATGAGAATATCAGGGAGCAAGGATGTCGTTGATTGGTTGAAAAATCGCTTAGTTGATATTGCCATTACCGGTGAACCGATGACAACCCCTTTGCTTTATTCAAGACCAATTGTTAGTGAGAAATTAAGTATCATTGCCCCTTTGGAATTTATTGAAGAAGATATAAAGCAGTTTCGGGATTTATTTGATGTAGAATGGATTTTACGTGAAAAAAATTCTGATACAAGATCCTCGCTTGAGAAAACGATTGGAACACTAGGTTTTTCAACAGAGTTAATGAAAATCGTAGGTGAGTTGGGTAGTACAGAAGCTGTCATAGCGGCGGTAGAAGCCGGTCTTGGAATTACCGTTGTATCTTCTTATGCAGCAGAACGGGCCGCCCAATCTGGCCGTGTAAAAATTATTAATTTGAAGGATTTTCAAGTCACAAGGAACTTTTATTTTTCTTGTCTTGAGGAAAATAAAAATCTTCCGGTCATTTCCGCGTTTTTGGGTTTTATAGAAGATTCCTATAAAGACCATAATTAATGAAGGCTGACATAGGTAATTTCGTTTTCAAACGACTTTACTGGTCAGCCTTATTTTTATTTAATGTATAAAGATTTCTTATTTAATTCATTCACTTCACCGATAATTTGGGCAGCCGTTATATTTTGTTCGTGAAGCTTTTGCACATAAGCCTTGGCTTCTTCTTTTGGCAGACTTACTAAAAGTCCTCCTGAGGTAATCGCATCACATAAAATGTATTGACTGCTTTCAGTGATTGATGACGCGAACTCCACATTATCCTTTAACCATGCAAAGTTGGATTTTGAACCGCCAGGAATGACGCCCTGTTCAGCTAGGTTGTATGTTCCGTCTAAAATAGGAACATCATCGTATGTAATCGTCATGCTGACGTTACTTCCTTTTGCCATTTCACAAGCATGACCTAATAGTCCAAACCCTGTTACATCGGTAACAGCATGGATTTGGAAACCTTCTAATGCTTCTGCTGCTTTTTTATTAAGCATGGCCATTGTTTCAATGACTTTTTCCTCTTGTTCTGGTGTTACAACACCACGCTTAATGCCTGTTGTAAGAATGCCAACTCCTATTGGTTTTGTAAGGACCAAGGCATCGCCAGGCTTTGCTCCTACATTACGGAAAAACTTTTCAGGATGGACATAGCCTGTTACAGCCATTCCGAATTTTGGTTCTTGATCATCAATCGAGTGTCCACCGACAATAATGGCGCCAGCTTCCTTCACCTTATCAGCCGCACCCTTTAAAATTTCAGCAAGCATATCTGCTCCGAGTTTTTTCACAGGGAAGCCTACGATATTTAGAACAGTTTTAGGCTCTCCGCCCATCGCATAAACATCACTTAAGGCGTTTGCAGCCGCAATCTGTCCAAACATATAAGGGTCATCCACGATAGGTGTAAAATAATCCACGGTCTGGATTAAGGCTAACTCATCTGATACACGATAAATCCCCGCATCATCCGATGTATCTATACCAACTAATAAGTTTGGGTCATGTTCTCTCTCGGGTAAAAGCCGCAACACTTGCGACAATTCGGCAGGGCCGATTTTGCAGCCTCAGCCAGCTTTTGTAGACATAGCCGTTAGGCGAATTTTCTCTTCCACAATATACACCTCCAACTTATAGTATAGTATATCCTTGACGATAATCTCTAACAAAAAGACTTTCAAGCTGAAATTACGGGCAGAAGATTTTACTGTTTGCTATAGTTTGTACTACAATATTGGGTAAAGTCTATGGTTTAGGAGGAATATTTATGACTTATAAAATTACAATTGAGTTTTGCATGATGTGAAACTATGCTCCAAAAGCTGCGAGTTTCGCAGAAGGATTAATTACCCATTTTCGCAACCAAATTACATCAGTAGAACTAATTCCGAGTTCTGGTGGGGTATTTGAAGTAACAGTAAATGGGGAAAAACGATATTCTAAGCAAGAAACAGGGAAATTTCCGAATGTTGATGAGTTTATTGCAGAAATGGAAGCAATTGAGGGGAAATAGATGCCATAAAAGGTGCCAATTCATAGTGGATTGGCACCTTTTGAGTTATTCAATATCAATGTATTTTTTCTTTCTCCGACTTGTTTTCGGTATATGGACTTCAAGGATGCCATTTTTATAATAAGCTTTTGTATCTGCACTTATCTCATATGGGAGTGGAATGACACGTTCTAGTCTCCTGAATCTTCTTTCTTTTTTAAAATATTTTTTCTTGTCATCAATGGTTTCAAGTTCTTGATGATCATCTGCGATAATTTTTAAACCTTCATGGACGGCCTCAATTTTAATTTGATTTTGATTAAAACCAGGAAGTTCTGCTTCGACTACAATTTTATTACCCATATCATATAGGTCGACCCGAAACTGTTGAGGGAAAAGAGAGGTAAATGGGTCCTCCCAAAAACGGTTAAACAGCTGATTTAAGTCTTTAATGACAGGCAAAAATTCATTATCTTCTTTCTTGTTCATTACCACAAATCTCCTTTACTTAATTTCTCAATATAAAGGTATTCATAGTAATGAAAAAATGATTAGGCTCCGAGATATTGAGGATTATGGTAATACTGGCAAAAATGATATAATATGACATGAATTTCTGGAGTGGAGGCGTTAAAAATGAAGCAATATTTACGTTACTTACCACCTGTTCATGAGTTGCAGAAGTCTGTATTTTTTGAACAGCTGTTACAAAAATATAATGTAAGCAGTGAACGTTTAACAAACATTTGTCAACAAGAGTTAAATGGGATAAGAGAACAGCTTTTACAAGATCAATGGCATGATGAAAATCCGGACTTAAATAAGGAATATTGGATAAAGCAAATTTTTGCAAAAGTAGAAAGAGCTGTTGAACAGCTGTCACAGTACTATTTAAAAACGATAATTAATGCGACTGGAACGGTTTTACATACGAATTTAGGACGAGCTCGTTTAGGGGAAAAGCAAATTGAGCATGTTGTGAAGGTTGCCTCCAATTATTCAAACTTAGAGTATAAAATTAATGAAGGAAAAAGAGGGTCGCGTCACGATATTATTGAAGGTCTAATTCAACAAGTAACAGGCGCCGAAGCAGCGATGGTTGTAAATAATAATGCTGCTGCTGTTTATTTGATTTTGAGGGCGCTTGCCAAGGACAAAGAGGTCGTCGTATCAAGGGGACAGCTTGTCGAAATTGGAGGTTCTTTCAGAATTTCAGCAATTATGGAAGAGAGCGGGGCTAAGCTTGTTGAGGTTGGAACAACAAATAAAACCCATTTGTATGATTATGAAAAAGCAATAACAGAGGAAACAGCGATGATTCTGAAAGTACATACAAGCAATTTTAAAGTGATCGGTTTTACAGAAAGTGTAGAAAGCAAAGAGCTGGTTGAACTTAAAGAAAAACATGATAATGTGATTTTCTACGAAGATTTAGGAAGCGGTGTTTTATACGATTTTCAAAAGCACGGCATTGGTGAAGAGCCTGTTGTGAGGGATGTTATTAAGCTTGGGGCGGACCTTGTTTCATTTAGCGGTGATAAATTGTTAGGTGGGCCGCAAGCAGGAATTATTGCCGGAAAACGTGAACTGATTCAGAAATTAAAAAAACATCAGCTTGCGCGTGTGCTCCGAGTAGATAAAATGACTTTTGCCGCCCTTGAAGCAACATTAAAAGCGTATTTATTGGGAGAGCAGACAATGATGGAAATTCCAACACTCCGTGATATTTTACAATCGGAAGAGGAAATCGAAGCGCGTGCCTCTAAATTTCGACAGCAATTAATAGAACAAGATCCGCAATACCGCTGTACGCTTGAAAAAGACTTTTCACAAGTTGGCGGGGGGACAATGCCGGAAGTAAAGCTCCCAACAGTAGTAGCTGCCGTTACCCATTCTTTCTTAACCTCGGAAGAACTGGCAGTTAGGCTGAGATTATCTACTCCGAGCATTGTCACTCGTCAACAAGACGAAAAAGTATATCTTGATTTTAGAACGGTCACGGATGATGAACTGGTATTTATCATTGATGCTTTTCAAAATATTCAATGTTAAACCATTTACATATCATGACTTTGATTGTTCTTTTGTCGTGTATGGTTATGATTTTTAACCTTTTTCGAACCGCTTAATGCTTGAGGTTGATTTGTTGGCTCTTGTTGGTTCTTTGGTTGATTAGTACGTCCAGATCCCATGGTACTCCCTCCTTTAAATTTAGGATGGATTGCCTTACATGGATTTATTCAGTATAAAATTCATTCTTTTGTCCACAATATAGCTATGCTATATAACATAAGGAGTTGGATTTTATAATGCCATACAATAAGAACAAACAACAAGCATTCCAGGCAGCCCAGCAAGGTGTTGACCATGCCGTTGATATCTATAAAGATCTAGTGCGAAATGATCCGGATTACGGGCACCACTTGAAAGATCTTAAAAATGAAGTGAATGAAGCGTTCGAGCAAATACAAAATGCTTTAGAAGTGGCTTCAGAAAGCCAATTAGATCAACTTCAAAAATTTCAAAGTGACCTCCAATCCATCGTTAGCAATGTCGATTTTGGAGAGTAAATAAAAACCGCTGGGAAGCGGTTTTTACTGTTCTATTGCCTATTGATTTTTCTTACGTTTCTTGTTGTGCTGCTTTTGTGTCTCTGTCAGAGGTTCATTAGATAATTCCTCATTAAAACCCGCACCTGTTCCTTGAGCTTTGGCCGCGTTCATTCCTGGGATCACATGATTTGCTTTTCTTTTTGGCATTTTACTCACCTCCACTAGTAGGTTTTGAAAAAATATCATAAATATACAAAATTTTATCATTATGTAAACTTATGTCGCCAAGAATCGAATCGGTATTTACTTATGCGAAAAATTCTATTAAAATGATAGAGTAATGAGATGGGAGTCATATTGTCGTCTTTTTTTTGACAATTACGACAATATGCAAAACTTTACAGGGGGGTACATAATAAATGGCAAACAATGATGTGTTTAAAGCACGGAAAACGTTTGAAGCAAATGGCAAAACGTACAACTATTACGATCTAAGCGCGCTTGAAGGCGTAGCAAATATTGCGAAATTGCCATACTCAATCAAAGTATTACTTGAATCTGTTCTTCGTCAAGTTGACGGACGTGTCATCACTAAAGAGCATGTTGAAAACCTTGCAAAATGGGGCACAAGTGAATTACAAGATATCGATGTTCCATTCAAGCCAGCTCGTGTAATTTTACAAGACTTCACAGGTGTCCCTGCAGTTGTTGACTTAGCTTCTCTAAGAAAGGCAATGGCAGATATGGGTGGGGACCCTGCGAAAATTAATCCTGAAATTCCAGTTGATCTAGTTATCGACCACTCAGTACAGGTTGATAAAGCTGGTACAGCTGATTCATTAGCATTCAATATGGAGCTAGAATTTGAGCGTAACGCTGAGCGTTATCAGTTCTTAAACTGGGCTACAAAAGCATTTGATAACTATCGTGCAGTTCCACCTGCAACAGGTATCGTTCACCAAGTAAACCTTGAATACCTTGCAAGTGTTGTTATGACAAAAGATGAAAACGGCGAAACAGTAGCATTCCCTGATACATTAGTAGGTACTGACTCACATACTACAATGATCAACGGTATCGGTGTTCTTGGATGGGGTGTTGGTGGTATTGAAGCTGAAGCAGGAATGCTTGGACAACCTTCATACATGACAGTTCCGGAAGTTATTGGTGTTAAATTAGTTGGTTCACTTCCAAGTGGAACAACAGCTACTGATATTGCATTAAAAGTAACTCAAGTACTACGTGAGAAAAAGGTAGTAGGTAAGTTTGTTGAGTACTTCGGTCCTGGTCTTGCAGAAATGCCGCTAGCTGACCGTGCGACAATTTCAAATATGGCTCCAGAATATGGTGCAACATGTGGATTCTTCCCAGTTGATAAAGAAGCACTTAACTACTTACGTTTAACTGGTCGCTCTGAAGAGCAAATCAACCTTGTTGAAGCATATTGCCGTGCAAATGGTTTATTCTATGTTGCTGGTGAATCAGAAGACCCAGTTTACACTGATGTAGTTGAAATCAATCTTTCTGAAATTGAACCAAATCTTTCTGGTCCTAAGCGTCCACAAGACTTAATTCCACTTACAAAAATGCAAGAGCAGTTCAAAAAAGCTGTTGTTGCACCACAAGGAACACAGGGTC
Organism: Schinkia azotoformans; assembly: GCF_035811335.1. Lineage (NCBI taxonomy): Bacteria > Bacillati > Bacillota > Bacilli > Caryophanales > Bacillaceae > Schinkia > Schinkia azotoformans. The sequence continues at coordinate 88,242 of NZ_JARSMD010000024.1, read as the reverse complement.
TTGGCTTAACAGAAGAAGAGTTCAACAAAGAAGTAACTGTAAAGCTTGCTGACGGTACAGAAACTACTATGAAAACAGGTGCAATTGCCATCGCTGCAATTACAAGCTGTACAAATACATCAAACCCATACGTACTAGTTGCTGCTGGTTTAGTTGCGAAAAAAGCAGTTGAAAAAGGATTAACAGTACCTGATTATGTTAAAACTTCTTTAGCTCCAGGATCTAAGGTTGTAACAGGATACTTGCAAAATTCTGGACTTTTACCATACCTAGAGCAACTTGGCTATAATATTGTTGGTTATGGCTGTACAACATGTATCGGTAACTCTGGTCCATTAGCACCAGAAATCGAAAAGGCTATTGCTGATAATGACCTTACTGTAACTGCTGTACTTTCAGGTAACCGTAACTTTGAAGGCCGTATCCATCCACTAGTAAAAGCTAACTACTTAGCATCACCACCATTGGTAGTTGCTTACTCACTAGCAGGTACAGTTGATGTTGACCTTCGCAACGATTCTCTTGGAAAAGACAAAGATGGTAATGATGTGAAGTTTGCTGATATTTGGCCATCTTATGATGAAATCCAAGCAGTAGTTGAGAAAACAGTTACTCCTGAATTATTCCGTGCAGAGTATGCTGAAGTATTTAAGAGCAATTCACGCTGGAATGAAATTGAATCTCCAGAGGATGCTTTATACGATTGGGATGAGGAGTCTACTTACATCCAAAATCCTCCATTCTTTGAAGGATTAACAAAAGAATTACGTGAAATCAAGACATTAGATGGTTTGCGTGTAGTTGGTAAATTTGGAGACAGTGTTACAACTGACCATATCTCACCAGCTGGTTCAATCGCGAAAGATGCTCCTGCAGGTAAATACCTACAAGAGAAGGGTGTTAGCCCACGTGACTTCAACTCATACGGTTCTCGTCGTGGTAACGACCGAGTTATGACAAGAGGTACATTTGCAAATATCCGTATCCGCAACCAAGTTGCACCAGGTACTGAAGGCGGTTGGACTACTTATTGGCCAACAGGCGAAGTTATGTCTATTTATGATGCAGCTATGAAGTACAAGGAAGATGGAACAGGATTAGTAATCCTTGCTGGCAAGGATTATGGTATGGGTTCTTCTCGTGACTGGGCAGCAAAAGGTACATTCCTTCTTGGAATTAAAGCTGTAATTGCTGAGAGCTATGAGCGTATCCACCGTTCAAACCTTGTATATATGGGCGTTCTTCCTCTTCAATTTAAAGATGGAGAAAGTTCCGAAACACTTGGTTTAACTGGAAAAGAAACGATTGAAGTTCAACTTGATGAAAACATCAAACCACGTGACTTCGTAAAAGTAACCGCTACTAAAGAAGATGGTTCTAAAGTAGAATTCGAAGCACTTGCTCGTTTCGACTCTGAAGTTGAAATCGACTACTACCGTCACGGCGGTATCTTACAAATGGTTTTACGTGAAAAGTTAGCTCAATAATAATAGCGTAAGCTTGATAAGAGGGTGCAGTATTGCAAATTGGCAATACTGCACTTTTTTGGTATAATTCATACTGGATGGGGTATTTATAAAAAGGAGTGAGGACTTGTTAAACGATGCCATCAAACTTGGACCATTTTTAATCAAATACTACTATTTGTTTATATTTATTTCTGGATGTCTAGCTTATATTATGATGAGGTATCGTTTACGATTGAACCTCCCTTTGCGTGATGTAGTTTTAAACCTGATCACGAATGGTGTAATAATTTGGATTTTTGTATGGAAATTTAGTTATATCATATTTAACAGCTCAAAATCTATTTCCAACCCGCAAACGATTTTATTTTTTACAGGCGGCAAAAGTGGCGCCGTGTTAGCAACCATTATTACTGTCATTTATTTGTTCGTTAAACTTTGGAAAAATAGTAGTAACAAGAAAACCGTATTAGATGTTATAATTGTTGGTAGTTTTAGTTTTTTCATCAGTTTTTATATGATCTTGCTATTATTTGGACATGACGGTCACTTGTCATTAATTAAGCTATTGGTTTTAGGTACATTATTTTTATTATATTTATATAAGGATATCAAGCAGCAGGAAAGGAAGGAAACAATGAAGAAGGTCATTGCACTAATTGTTTTTATTGGATTAATCGGCTATACTGTCTATACAACTGCATTTACAGAGAAAACTGCGGTAGTAGGACTTGAAAAAGGCAATCTTGCCCCAGACTTTGAATTAGTTACATTAGATGGGAACAAGGTCAAACTTTCAGATTATCGTGGTAAAAAAGTATTGTTAAATTTCTGGGCTTCCTGGTGTGGTCCGTGCCGTGCAGAAATGCCAGATATGGAGGAGCTTCATAAAGAAGGTCGGGAGGATTTCGTAATTTTGGCAGTAAATGCAACCCAAACTGAAAAAAGTAAAGAAAGTCCTGCCGAATTTATAAAGGAACTCGGTTTAACTTTTCCAGTCGTTTTAGATGAAAAAGGCGATGTGAGCAAAATATATCAAGTTATTGCCTTGCCAACAAGTTATTTTATTGACAGTGAAGGGAAAATCAACGAAAAATACACGGGAACATTAAGTTATGAGCAAATGATCAATGGGGTTTCTAAATTGGATTAAATGGATTAAGATTAAGATTAAGATTAAGCTCACATAATGTGGGCTTTCTTTGGACAAGTTATGTGAATTTATTCACAAAATAGCCATAGACAAAATTTAAAAATGATGTATAATGAGGATAGCGCTTACAAAAGTCATTGCTAATGAATACGATAATATGTGAAAAAATGTACAAGAGAGTCAAGCACTGAAGCTAAGCAACAGTTCTTTTTTATAATATTGAATTGTGAATAGTTTCACAAAAAATAGGAAAGGGGGAAAAGTCCGTGAAGAAATATGTATTTTTATTTATAAATCCAAAGGAACCTCAAGCAGATTGTTTATGTGAGCAAAAGGTAGAAGCTGTTGGAATGTATGATGCTTTTACTAAAGTCCAAAAAATTGCGAATGATTATGTTAAAGATACTCACAGTCCATTAAAAATTGAGTTGAAGGAAGTTCAATACTTTGATGAAGTACAATATGTAGATGCTTTGTAGTTGAGGAGGAACCCCTATTAGCAGAACTAAATACACCAATAATCATTGAACAAGCCGCTTTTTGAAGATTCATTCAGAAAGTGGTTTGTTTTTTTATCCGTTATTTTGTAGAAATAAAAAACAATATTATCCTACATTTTACGTATAATTTATCAAATTTTATAAGTTTATAATAAGGATGACTACATAAAGTCTTTGAAACTTAAAACAAAGGATGAGGAGTGGGGAGAATGAAAGATAATGGTGTTGACATGATTAAAGGAGCAAGAGCAGCTTTTATGAAATCACAATCTAATTTATCAGTTAATCAACTATTAAATGCCGCTGCATCCTCCCATCCAGATAAAGAAGTTATCGTTGATGGAAAAGTGAGAATGACATATAAAGAGTTGGAGAAAGAAGCGAATCTTTTAGCTTCCGGATTATCAATGCTTGGTATTGGAGAAGGTGATCGCGTTGCTGCAGGGTTGCCAAATTGGTACGAAATAGTTGTTATTTATTTTGCGTTGGCTAAAATCGGTGCTATTCTTGTACCTTTTAACTATCGTTTAAGAATGGCGGAAGCAGAATATATCCTTCGAAATTCTGGTGCAAAAGCATTATTTCTTCCAGAGGAATTTGATCGTTTAAACCAGTATGAACAATTTATAAATATAAAAAATCATTTGAGCTCTTTGGAATATCTCCTTTCCGTTCGTTTTGAAAAAGAAAATACGATTAGTTATCAAAAGTTGCTTGAAATGGGGATGCAAGAAGAAATAGATGAAATAGAGATTGATAGTGATAACGACATTTATACGATTCTTTACACATCAGGAACAACTGGAAAGCCAAAAGGAGCCATGCTCACACATAAAAACATCGTTCAAACTGCCGTGGTTACAGCCGATTGGATGCAGTGCTCGAGCGAGGATGTTTTTTTAATGTCCATGCCTTTATATCATGTGATGGGCATCAACTTTTTGTTCCGAGTAATTGTTTCGAACGCTTCCTTAATTTTAATGGATAAATATAAACCTGAACGCGCATTATCACTAATAGAAACAGAAAAAGTGACCGTACACCCGGGGGTTCCAACCATGTTTATCTTAGAGCTAAATCATCCAATGTTTTCATCGTTCGATCTATCATCACTTAGAACAGGAGAAATAGGTGGCTCATCCTGTCCAATTGAAATCGTTCATCGAATTAGGACTGAGATGAATTGTAATATTTTAGTAGGGTATGGCTTGACCGAAACGTCTCCGACTTTGACACTTACTGATTTTGAAGACGATGATACAATTCGGTCGGAAACGGTTGGCAAGCCGCTACCAGGAGTAGAAATTAAAATCGTCGATGATTTTGGGAATGAAATAGGAAAAGACAAAGTTGGCGAATTAGTTTGTCGTAGTTTTGGAGTGATGAAAGGGTATTATGCTATGCATGAAAAAACAAGAGAAGCTATTGATGGAGACGGTTGGTTTTATACAGGTGACCTAGCTATTATTGATGAAGAAGGGTATATCCGCATCATTGGTAGAAAACAAGAAGTAATTAAAAAAGCTGGTTTTAAAATATATCCACAAGAAATTGAGGAAATTTTCCTCACTCATCCCAATGTTGCCGAAGCAGCTATGATCGGGATGCCGGATTCAGAAGTTGGTGAAATATCTTATGCCTGTCTCCGGCTACGATGGGGCTCAAAAAATTCCGAGGAAGAATTAAAAGATTTTATTAAAAATAAATTGGCAGATTATAAGGTGCCAGACAAGATTATTTTTATGGAGCACTTTCCAAGGACAGCCACAGGGAAAATAAGAAAAATAGATTTGCAATGTCAAATTAAAAGTGTAATACTTTAAATAATTATAAAATTCAGAATCTTGGTGCGCTCACTTGTCGAACTAAGATTCTTTTATAGGGAGAGGGTTCCCGCATGCAAATGGACAAGCGTGAAAAGTTAATGAAAAAGGTCGAAAACCATTTAAGAATGACCGCTCGAAAACTAGTAAAGTTTGATACCGAAGGGGAAACGCTGCAATATTTAATTGATTCATTCCGCTCTGAATTTCAGTGTGATTTTGTAGGCATTATTATGAAAGAGGAAGACTTGCTTGTCTCTAAAGCTAACAGTGGTGATTCGGTTCTTTTTATCAAGTCTTTACCACTAAATGTAGGTGATTGTTCCAGCAATCTTTTATACACTCCGTTAACCTTCGATGATATGGTTACGGAAAATGATCAATGTCCTTTAATTGAACTGCTAAAAAAAGAAGAAATGAATACATGGTTTACAGTTCCATTAATAGATGAAGGAGCCAGCTTTGGCTTTTGTATTATCGGGTTTAAAAATAATATCCGCTTAATAAAAGAAATGGATTCCATGTTTATTGAGTTCGGCAAAGATGTGGCCACGGCGATAAGATTAGCGAGTAAAAAGGAATCTGAAAAACGGAAAATTCTCGATGTTGAGTGGATTAGCCGAAACCTTTCTCTTAATTCATCACTTGAAAAGGTAGTAGAAAAGGTGGTCGATCGGGCTGGAAAAGGGACGAGTTCAAAGTTTGCCTGTATTTATTTATATAATGAGCATGATAATAGCTTTAATTATCAGCCACCCTCCTATGGAGAAATGAATGTAACCGAAAAAATTAATATCAATAATTACGTTCTAAATGACTACTTTCCGTACATAGAAAAAGTTGGGGGACCGGAGTTAACCGTTCCGTTGGTTGTTGATTTAAAAACGATTGGTGTTCTACATGTTGGGCAAAAAGGCAAAGGAAAATTTTCCGAAGAGGATTTGGAGCTTCTTGAACTGCTTGCAAGCCATGTAGCTTCCATGCTCGAAAATGCCAAGCTTTATAATGATGAAAAAAATCACAAAATTAGATTACATTCTTTACTAGAATACCAGCAAAAGCTAGTCTTGGAAACTGTCAAACCGAATAGCTTTGATGGAATAACAAAGATTGTCAGTCATTATTTTAGTAAAAACGTGATCTTATTTGATCGCTTTATTAGACCGATTTCCTACCATTTACAAGGGTCAAAAATGGACGACCTCTCATATCTATTTGAAAAGGCAACCGTTGAAATCGTTGGCACCAGTAGGGGTGGTGGTTGGCTTCAGTTAGAAAATAATGAGAAATCGGAAATTATCGTTTGGCCGATCAATGATGGTATTGATTTATTAGGATATTTAGCGATTGAAAAAGACAAAGATGGTATTGATGAATTTGATCAAATCGGCATCGACCTTGTGTTAAATATCTACTCTTCTCAATTTGTAAAGCAAAAACTAATATTAGATGCGAAAGAGCAGGTAAAGGATAGTTTTATCAATAAAATTTTAGTTAAGAGCATTAAAGAGCCTGATAGCATAATCCAATACGCTAATTTGTTTAATTGGAATTTATTTGATCATCACCGTGTTGCAGTTTTATCATTAGTGCTTGAAAAAGATGAGGCAACTGACGAAAATATTCTTGAAAAAGAAGCTCGAAAATCAATCCTTTGGGAACGATTGAAAAAGCGAATTACGATACACGACAATGATATCCAGGTAGCGAATAAGAAGGATGAATATATTCTTATTGTTCCGATAGCAAAAGAAATGAACAAGCCTAAAGTGTTTTGGTCAAGTTTTTATGAAAGAGTAAAAAAATGGGCGAAGGAAGATCATATTCATAATCATGTTTTTATGGGGATAGGTGGAATAACAAAAGGGCTTGAGGATTATTATAGCAGCTACCAACAGGCACTGCAGACTTTAAACGTTGTAAACAATAGATTTAGAGATACCTGTTTTGCCTTGTTTGATGAATTAGGTGGATATGCTTTATTACATGGATTGAAAAATTCTTCTGTTACAAATCTGTTTACAAGTAAATATATTGATCCACTACTTAAATATTCAAAAGAAAAAAATGCCGATTTATTTCATACTTTAAGGGTATTTTTAAATAATCACGGCAATCTTTCCAAGACATCAAACGATCTATTCATCCATAGAAGTTCGTTGCTTTACCGAATCGAAAGAATTGAAAGTCTATTAGAAATTGATCTAAATGATCCAGACCATCGTTTTAATATTATGCTTGCGTATCGATTATATGATTTATTCTATAGTGCCGAATCGTAAAAATATAGGAAACATCTAAGGTAAATTTCCTATACCTTGTACGTGTTTTAACAGAGGATAATATTTTATAATTAATTTACAGAATATTATAAATTTGGGACGGAGTTCCCGACCCTCTGTCCCAAAAAGGAGGAACGATAAAATGAATTATCAGCTCTCGGTACCTCAGGTGTTAGAACAGGCTTATCTTCAAAGTCCTGAAAAAGAAGTTATCTTTGATGGATATAAACGTGTTACCTATGAAGAATTATATCAAAGTGTGCAATTAATGGCGTCGGCTTTAGCTTCAAAAGGCATCCAAAAAGGAGACAGGGTTCTGGTCTGTCTCCCAAACTGGCATGAGTTTGTTACGATATATTTTGGTTTGGCCCAAATCGGTGCAATTCTCGTCCCATGTAATACAAGATATATGAAAGAGGAGCTGCAGTTCATCCTTGAAAATTCAGGAGCTAAAGCTATTTTTCTAGCCGAAGAGTACGGGCATTTTGAATTCTTGAAGCCAATCTTAAATAAAGACGGTAATTTCCAACATATTTTTACTGTACGTTTTAAAGATCCCGAATGTACTTCATACGAAGAGTTATTGGAATTAGGTAAAAAGTCAGAACCCCCACAAGTTGAAATTGACTCCATTGAAGATGTTTTTTCCATTTTATATACATCAGGAACAACTGGTCATCCCAAAGGAGCGATGCTAACACATAAAAATTTTGTTCATACAGCCACTGTTTCAGCAGAATGTATGAATTGTACAAGTAATGATGTTTTCTTAATCGCCGTTCCAGTTTTCCACTGCTTCGGTATGATCCCCGGAATCCTTACTGCGATTGTGGTAGGTGGGAAGATGGTCTTCATGGAAGAATTTAAAGCGGAAAAGGCATTAACGTTAATAGAACAAGAGAAAATCTCTGTCCATCATGGTGTCCCAACGATGTTTATTTTAGAACTAAACCATCTATCCTTTAAGCAATTTGACTTATCTTCTTTACGTACTGGCATCATTGCCGCTGCTCCTTGTCCGGAAGAAATTGTTCGTAAAATTAGAACCATTATGGGATGCGATATTGTTGTCTCTTACGGGATGACAGAGTCCTCGACAACCCTTACAATTACAGGATTTGAAGATGATGATTTTCTACGCTCCGAAACGGTTGGAAAAGCAGCACCTGGTGTAGAAGTGAAAATTGTTGATAATAACCGCGTAGAACTGTCACCTGGTGTAGTAGGTGAAGTTGCTGCTAAATCATTTGGGATCATGAAAGGCTATTTTAATAGTCCTGAAAAAACGGCTGAAGCCTTAGACCAAGATGGCTGGTATTATACAGGTGATCTAGGAACATTAGACGAAAATGGTTATCTTCGCATTATTGGTCGGAAAAAAGAAATGATTATCCGAGGTGGGTTTAATATTTATCCACGTGAGATTGAAGAAATCTTGTACAAACATGAAAGCGTTTTAGAAGTGGCGATCGTAGGCCTGCCAGATACAGTATTAGGTGAAATTACCTGTGCTGCTATTCGCCTAAAGCCAGGCAAAACTGAGGATCAATACTCAATGAAGACTTATCTTAAAGATAAAGTAGCTGATTTTAAAATACCAGATCACTTTATTTTTGTTGAAAAACTACCGGTAACAGCCAGTGGGAAAATTAAGAAAATAGCATTAGAACAAGAGTTAAAAGAAACACTTAAACCATTACTTCGTTAAATCCTTTACTATAACTTTTCCGTTAAGGGAGAGAAAAAGCCAAATGGCATATTAATTTGCACGTATTTTGGGATAGCAAATAAGTATCCTTTATCCATTGGAAATTGGTTCCACAAGAATTATGATATAACTCATAGTAAGAACGAATATTCGCTAGTATTAAAACAAGCGTTAATTGTTGACTTATGACACAATAGGAGGCTAATGCGTATTAGATTCCCACTAAAATTTCTAGGATTGGAAAAATGTGAAATCATAGAGGGGGGTAATTCCCGGAGTCTAAGGAATATCGGGAAAATGGGAATCAAAGAGAGAGTATGATTCCCAAAGTCTAAGGATGAACAGGAATATGGGAATCACAGAAGACCATTTCTTTTATTCTTCAAAAAAATGCGGCCATGCCCAGGGCGGAACCTGCACTCCCTGTCCACAAAAATGAAAAATGCGGCCACGCCAAGGGCGGAACCCGCACTCCTTGTCCGCAAAACTGAAAAATGCGGCCATACCGAGGGTGGAACACATACTCGCTGTCCGCAAAAATGAAAAATGCGGTCATGTCAAGGGCAGAACCCACTCTCCATGTCCGCAAAAACGAAAAATGCGGCCACGCCAAGGGCAGACCCCGCACTCCCTGTCCGCACTGTAATGTTGGAAAGCCAGTTTCGGTCCTCCTGCTATGCCTACTGCACATTATCCCTCCAATGTTCACTATATATCCCAAAAGTTCAGTAGGTTTGTGGCGGAAAATCCGGCTATTGCGCTTTAAGCACCCTTATGCTAAATTACCTTTAACAATTTTTATCATTTAAGAATACTCTATTAAGTTGCTGTATAATAAGGGTATCGATATTTTTTAATAAAAGAGGCGGAATCATGCAATCTGTTAATTCATTTCAAGATAATCATTCCAATAATGACTATTCATTAATCCTTGAACTCGTAAAGAGTGCTTTAAAAGAAGCAAAATTACTAGATCAAATCATAATAGAAGAACGTAATGAGGGCTTTTTCGTAAAACCTAAACAAATAGATAAACAAGAAAAAATTAAACAATTTGAAAAATTAGCTGGTACTGCGATAGCAGCAGGAGAAGATATAAAAGAATTGCTTGATATGGTTAGTCGAAAGGATATTTACCCACTGTTGCCTTAATAACAGTGGGTATTTACTTTGAGGGAAACAAAGTCACATACTTTATTTGATTCCGTAAAAATAAGGAATAATCAATGTTACTTTCCTATAGTTTGTATATATAATTGCATAATTGTTTTTTATATAATTTCCTTAAAGATGAAATCTAAGGAGAGATTTAGTAATGAATATTAAAACAATTGGAGTCGTTGGTGCAGGATCAATGGGAACTGGCATTGCTAATTTAGCCGCTTTGAATGGATTTAATGTTATTTTGCGAGATATTGATGAAAAATATCTGCAAAACGCGTTAAATAGAATGGATAAATTTATGGAAAAAAGTGTTGCAAGAGGAAAGATGACAGAAGAGCAAAAACAACAAACACTTGATCGAATTAAGCCAACAACAAAATTAAATGATATGGTGGAAGCTGATGTTGTTATAGAGGCAGTTATTGAAGATCTAGAATTAAAAAAGGAAGTATTCTCACAGTTAGATGAAATTGTGAAGGAAAATGTTATTTTGGCGACGAATACATCTTCAATGTCGATTACAGTGATTGCTTCTGCAACTAAGCGTCCTGATCGTGTAGCAGGGATGCACTTTTTCAATCCGGCCCAGCTAATGAAATTGGTTGAAGTTGTTCGGGGCTATGAAACTAGCGATGAAACTGTGGAAGAATTAAAGACGTTATCAAAGGCATTAACGAAAGAGCCAATTGAAGTGAAGAAGGATGTGCCAGGCTTTATCGTAAACCGAATTATGATTCCTCAGTTTATCGAAGCAATTAAACTATTAGAAGAAGGCGTTGCAAGTGCTGAAGATATTGATAAAGCTGTAACACTTGGATTGAACTATCCGATGGGTCCATTCACGTTACAAGATTACGCTGGAGTTGACATCGGCCTTTATGTAATGGAATATTTTAAACAGGAATTTAATGATAATCGTTTTGCACCGCCATTACTACTTAAACAGCTTGTACGTGCAGGCCGTGTAGGACAAAAAGCTGGTGCTGGGTTCTATGATTATAACAAATAACAAAGAGTAATCATTTGGAGGCATAATTTATATGAAAAGTACAGAGTATTCATTTACAGTAAGATGGGGCGATACAGATGCAGCGGGGATTGTCTTTTTCCCAAATTTTTATAAATGGATGGATGAAGCAACCCATGATTTTTTAGGTCAAATCGGATATCCTTCGTCAAAGCTTTATGAACAAGAAAAGATTGGTGTTCCACTTTTAGAAGCAAAATGTGAATTTAAATCACCGCTTTTATTTGAAGATGAGGTAACGGTTGTATCAACTGTTAGTGAATTGCATGATAAGGTTATTAAGTTGAACCACGATTTTTATAAAAATGGTGTCAGGGTTGCCGGTGGCTATACACTCCGGGCATGGACTTATTTTGGTGGCGAGAGACCGAAGGCCGTATCAATACCGGAAGAAGTAAGAAATGCCTTAAGTTGAAGATACTTGGTAGGAGGAGATCTAGTTGGACTTTAAACTTTCAGATGAACAATTAGCGATCAGGGCAATGACCCGTGATTTTGTAAATAATGAAATTATGCCGATTGCAAGAATGTATGATGAGGAAGAAACATTCCCAACACCGATTTTTGATAAATTAAGAGAGTACGGCTTATTTAATTTAGCAATTCCTGAGGAATACGGCGGTCCTGGAGTTGACAAAATCTCTCAAGCTTTAATTGTTGAGGAAGTAGCGAGAGGCTGTGCGGGAATTTCAACTTCAATGGAAGCGAATTCATTGTCATCCTATCCGATTTTGGTAGGGGGAAGCGAGGAATTAAAGAAGAAGTATTTAACCCGTTTAACAAATGACGGTGAGTACGCCGCGTTTGCGCTTACTGAGCCGCAAGGTGGCAGTGATGTAATGGGGACTAAAACGATAATTGAACGCGTAGGTGATGAGTATGTAATTAATGGCGAAAAATGTTTTATCACAAATGCCAGCTATGCTCATTTCTTTGTTGTCCTGGCAAAAATGAAAGGTGAAAAGGGTTCTAATAGTTTTATAGCCATTGTTGTGGAACGTGATACGGAAGGTTTATCTGTTGGTCCAAAGGAAAAGAAGATGGGTCTAAAAGCATCCAACACGGCTTCTGTTATGTTTGACAATGTTCGAGTACCAGTTTCCAATCGAATTGGTGAAGAAGGCGAAGGGTTTAAAATTTTTATGAAAGCCCTATCATTTGCAAGACCAATGGTTGGAGCCCAATCCGTTGGATTAGCACAGGGAGCCTATGAGGAGGCAGTGAAGTTTGCAAAAGAACGGAAGCAATTCGGAACGACGATTTCTAACTTCCAAGCGATTCAGTTTATGCTAGCAGATATGGCAATGAATATTGAAGCTGCGAGATTGCTAGTTTATAAAGCTGTCTATTTATTACAAGAAGGAACACCTTCCATTACGAATGCTTCATTTGCAAAGTGCTTTGCATCGGATACAGCGATGAAAGTTGCGACTGATGCAGTCCAAATTCATGGTGGATATGGCTTTATTCGCGAATATCCTGTTGAAAAGTATTTCCGTGACGCAAAGATCCAGCAAATTTATGAAGGAACAAACCAAATTCAACGTGTTGTTATTGCAAAAGAGATCCTTAAAGACTAGAGGATGTATGTAAGGTTTTTCTATTATTAATAGAAGAAATGAAAAGTGTAGCGGTGAGCTAAAACCTAGTCCAATTCTTTTTAAGGATTGGACTAAAAAAAATATAAGGTAGGGAGGGGATTATCATTAGTCCACTGCAACTTATCAATTTACTACTGTTTCTAATCGTAACTGGTTATGCGGTTTATTTGTTTGCAACTTTAGTGAGGACACGTATTGCTTACATCAAGCTAGGTAAAAAAGCGGAATTTAATCGAACCGTCCAAGAACGCATCGATGATATTCTTGTCAATGTGTTTGGACAAAAAAAGCTATTAAAGGATAAAAAGAGTGGTACGATCCATGTTATGTATTTTTATGGATTCCTGCTAGTACAATTTGGTGCGATCGATCTTATTTGGAAAGGAATTGCTTTTGATTCTCACCTTCCGTTAGGTCCACTTTATCCATTCTTTACTTTTTCCCAAGAAATTGTCGTTTTGATGATTCTAGTCGCCACAATTTGGGGCTTTTATCGCCGTTATATTGAAAAGTTGGCACGCTTAAAGCGCGGATTCATGGCTGGTCTTGTCTATATGTTCCTTGGGGGCTTGATGACGGCAACCTTGCTCGCAAACGGAATGGGAATCATTTGGCATGGTCATGAATTAACATGGTCCGAGCCGATTGCTTCCGGCATTGCTTTTGTATTTAGCTGGCTACCACAAGGAGTGGCCGCCGCATTGTTCTTTGTATTTTGGTGGATGCACTTATTATTCTTACTTGCTTTCTTAGTTTATATTCCGCAAGGAAAACATGCCCATTTGATTGCCGGTGTCGCTAATGTATATTTAGGGCGTAACAGTAAAGTTGGAAAGTTGTCTTCGATTGATTTCGAAGATGAAACCCAAGAATCTTATGGTGTAAGTAAAATTGAAGAATTTACACAAAAACATTTGGTGGACCTTTATGCCTGTGTCGAATGTGGAAGATGTACGAGTATGTGCCCGGCTACCGGAACAGGTAAATTGTTGTCACCGATGGATTTAATCGTGAAGATGCGCAATCATTTGACTGAAAAAGGAGCTGCCGTCACATCGAAAACCCCCTGGCTGCCGGCGTTTGCTTTTAACAATACAAGAGCGAATCAATTAGCAATGCAGGGTGCTGCGAATTCAGAGGCAGCTGCGACAATCGAATATGATGTGAATTTAATTGGTGATGTTATTACCGAAGAAGAGATCTGGGCTTGTACCACTTGCCGAAACTGTGAGGATCAATGCCCAGTGATGAATGAACATGTGGAAAAAATTGTAGACTTGCGCCGTTATCTTGTTTTAACAGAAGGGCAGATGAAACCAGATGCCCAACGTGCTATTACCAATATCGAACGGCAGGGAAATCCATGGGGAATTAACCGCAAGGAACGTGAACATTGGCGTGAAGACCGTGAAGACGTTCAAGTTCCGACGGTAAAGGAAACGGAAAAAGCCGGTGAAGAGTTTGAATACCTATTCTTTGTTGGCTCCATGGGTTCCTTTGACAATCGTAGCCAAAAAATTGCACAGTCTTTTGCGCGTGTGATGAATATCGCTGGTATTAAGTTCGCCATTTTAGGTAATAAAGAGAAAAATTCAGGAGACACACCACGTCGTATCGGAAATGAGTTTTTATTCCAAGAACTAGCACGTGATAATATCGAAACGTTTAAAAAGCATAATGTGAAGAAAATCGTCACGATTGACCCACATGCCTTTAATAGCTTTAAAAATGAGTACCCTGAGTTTGGGCTAGAGGACGTGGAAGTCTATCACCATACCCAATTACTTGAGCAATGGATTAAAGAAGGTAAGTTGAAACCGACTAAGGAAGTCAATGAAGTCATTGCCTACCATGACTCCTGTTACTTGGGCCGCTATAACGGCATCTATGACCAACCTCGTGATATTTTAAAAGCAATTCCGGGAGTAAAGCTCGTGGAAGCAGCTCGTAATCGTGAAAATGCGATGTGTTGCGGTGCCGGTGGCGGCCTGATGTGGATGGAAGAGGATACAGGCACACGCATTAACGTGGCGCGTACAGAACAAATTTTAGAAGCAAAGCCAACGATGATTGGCAGCGGTTGTCCATACTGCTTAACGATGATTAGTGATGGTACAAAGGCGAAAGAAGTGGAAGATCGCGTTTCGACTTTGGATATTGTTGAAATTTTAGAAAAAGCTCTCTAACGGACATTATTTTCTTTTTTCTGCCACTTTGTATGAAATAATCAAGTATTGGAAATAATTTTAAATAACTATTATTTGAAAATTTTAAATGGAGTGAAGAAAATGAGAAAATTTAAAAAGAGGTCTTTTAAAGAATTAGTGATGGAGAATAAAAGACAATTATTAAATGACCAGGAAGCACTTAATAAAATTGAAGAACGCTTGGAGCAAAGAGCACAAGCTAAATTGATGTAGGCCCTAACACAGGAAAATGTGATTTCATTTTCCTGTTTTTTCTTTTTATATAAATTGAAGTTTAGACAAATATTAAGATGGAAAGCAAAAAATATGCAGGGGGTTTTGTCATGACAAGTGGCTCTAAAGGAAATCAACAATTTGTGCCTAACCATATTGGTACACAACCAAGAAAATATGGGAATAACAAAGGGGCAAAATATCAAAATAAGGGCGGCAACGAACCACAGGTTATCCAAACAAAAGGTGAATAACGAATCATTTTTTTTGGAATAATTTTCTGATCAAATGGAAGAATAATATGGTAATCAATACTTAACAAGGAGAGAAGAAAAGATGACAATGAACACACCAAAACCAGATGATCGTAGTGATAATGTAGAAAGATTACAGGATATGGTCCAAAATACAATCGAAAATATTGAAGCAGCACATGAAACAATGCAATTTGCATCTTCAGAAGAACGGGCCCAAATCGAAGCGAAGAATAAGCGCCGAGAAGAATCGATTGCAGGTATGCGTGAAGAAATTAAAGACGAAGCGGCAGCACGTGAAAATGGCTATCAGTGAGAATTTAGGGCAGGAAATTCCTGTCCTTTTCTATTTCATGCTTAAAACTGATGCCAATCCTCACTTTGTGATAAAATATAAGTAGTGATAAGTGATAAAGAGAGAGGAAGAGACGTTTCATGTTTGTTTCAGAAGTAAAAGTAGATGTTCGTTATGCAGAAACAGATCAAATGGGAGTCGTATATCATGCCAACTATTTAGTATGGTTTGAAATTGGCAGAACTTCATTAATTAAAGATTTAGGCTTCAGTTATTCTCAAATGGAAAGAGACGGTTTCCTTGCCCCTGTTATTGATGCAAACCTTTCATATAAAAAATCAATGCATTATGGTGAGACAGCATCAATACGAACATGGGTCGATTCTTATGATGGTTTTCGCACCGTTTACGCCTATGAAGTTTTAAATCCCAAAGGAGAAGTTGCCGTAACAGGTCAAACCCATCATATCGTGGTTAAAAAAGATTCATTTCGTCCAGTACGCTTTAAAAATTACTATCCCGAGTGGCATGATGCATATGAAAAGGCGAAAAAGCAAGGGGAAGATTAATCCATGGCTTTTGGAATCAACCGAGAAGAACTGAAAAGCTGGAAGGAAAAGGTCAATAGTGGGGATCTGGCTTTTCTAACACATTATTGGATTCATCCGAGGTTTCCGGAAAACAACACGGTCACAAAAGCGGGCTGTAATGATCTTGAAAAGCTTGTTAAGTGGGGAAAACAGTATGGCTTAAAGGAAGAATGGATTGACCATCGTCCAATGTATCCGCATTTTGACTTAATCGGCGTCAAGCAGGTTGACATTCTTTTTCAAGAAGGGTTGGAAAGTCATGTTGAAAGATTTCGATTACCCCTAATTAATGAAGATCATACACTTTACGCCATACATTTAACTATAACTGAAAATAAAATAATCCAGATAGGGAAGTTAGGCACATTCCAATTCCCAATTGGTACATACATATATGTTGGAAGTGCAAAAAGAAATATAAGGTCGCGGGTCTTACGTCATATTAAAAGAGAAAAACCTTTTAGATGGCATTTTGATTACCTGCGTCCACAAGGAGACATTTGGACGGTCGAAACCTTCGATGATAGACTCGACGAATGCGCTAGATACCAACAATTGAAGAACAAATATCGAGCACAAGAACTAGTTAAAGGATTTGGATCTTCAGATTGTCACTGTTCTACACATCTTTTGTATTTACCAGATTAACAAAAAACGAGATTTCAGTATTTCGAAATCTCGTTTTAAACGTAATTTAGTTATATTGAAATTCTAATTCATCTCGTTGGTCATTGTAGGCTACTGTCAAATTATGATTATCAAAATACCATTCATCATCACGTTCAACATAGAATGTGATACCATCATTCATGACTTGGATAGTGGGTTCAACAGGCTTTTCCACCATCATGCCTAATGAGAAGCCAGCTTGGAGATTACTTTCGCCCCCATATCTTGCATAAAAACGGATGAAGTCACCCTCTGCTAATTCCATTTCACGTTTATACCATTCTAGAGCTGCTTTAGTTATCATAAGTTGCATTTTCGTTCGACCCCTTCCCAAATCATGTTGTACAATACTATTATAAAATTCGCAAAATTAGATGACTGTGATATTTATCACAATGTTGTAAGCGTTCACAGTAATGAAATAAAATTGTCAAAAAGTTGTATCTAGTTTGGAAGGGGATGGAAATAAAATATAAAAGCCGACCAATTGTTGGCCGGCTATGTGGCATCCGGTAGGGATTAATCAAAAAATTGTTCCAGTTTTTCTTTTTCCGCTTTAGTTGCTTTTGGGTCGTAATAAGGATTTTCCTCAACCATACTCTTAGCATCCAAATTTGTTTTGATCACCAAAGTAGGGGAGGGTGATGCTTCTGCGATCACACGATCATTTAACGCATCAAAATCCGGTAATTGTTTCGAATTCTTTTTCTCCATAAAATAATACCACCTCCATAGTATATAGGGTGGTATTATTTAACGAAATGTATGTGTGTCTATTTAATTACCCATCTGCTGTACTTCTGCGCATTCCGGGCAGCGGCCGTAAATTTCGAACTTATGGCCGGTAATTTCAAAATCATCCATTTCATGGTCAATGATACTCATTGGGCATGCATGAACCTGCTTTGTCTTTCCGCAATCTGTACAAATAAAATGATGGTGGTGGTGAACGGACCCACATGTAAATCGAAAATGCTTTTCTCCGTTCATATCAGTTGCTTCTAAAATATTTAATTCCTCAAATAAATAAAGATTCCGGTAAATGGTATCAAAGCTAAGTCCAGGAAATTCCTCTTTTAAATACTCTAAGACGTCTTTTGCGGTTAAATAGCGGTTGTGGTCGGAAAACAGATGCAGCATTTTTTCACGTTTATCCGTCTGTTTATATCCGCTATCCTTTAATATTCCGATAGCTTCTTCAATGTTCAATTATTCCACCCCCTGAAGCTTTTTGCCAAAACTTAATTTCAACTTTTTCCAGTATATCGCCGCAATTAAAATCAGAATGGAGAAGATTACAATCGTTCCGCCTGGGGCGATATCCAAATAATAAGCAGCAATTAAGCCGCCAATAACAGCCAATTCCCCAAAAATGATGGAAAAAATCAATGTTTGCTTAAATCCTCTTGCAATTCGGATGCTAGCGGCCACAGGTAAGGTCATTAGTGCTGATACAAGCAGGACCCCAACAATTCTCATTGATGCAGCAATGACAAGGGCAACCATAATTATAAATAAAAAATGGATCGATTTTGCATTAACACCAGAGACTGCTGCATGTTCCTCATCGAATGATAGGACAAAAAGTTCTTTAAAAAATAAATAGATAGCTAAAACAACAACGATTGTAATCGTAAGAATTGTCCAAACATCCAATCTGCTTACAGCAGTTACACTACCAAATAAAAAACTAAACAAATCCGTATTAAATCCATTTGCTAAAGAAATAAAAACAACACTTAGTCCGACGCCACCGGATAAAATAATCGGGATTGCAAGCTCTTCATAATGTTTATACACTTTACGCAGCTTCTCAATAAACAGTGCTCCGAAAACAGAGAAGAGCATTCCCATATACATCGGATTTAGCCCTTGCACAGATGAAATCTTTTTTTCTATTAACATACTTGCTGCGATTCCTGCTAATGTAATATGGCTTAAGGCATCGGCGATTAGCGATAATCTTCTTACAACAATAAAAACACCAATAAGCGGTGCGATTAAGCCGATCATAATACCTGTGAAAAAGGCGTTTTGTAAAAATTCATATTGGAGTAAACTAGATATCATGCAAACGAACCTCCATGTATGTGCTCGTGGGTTAATACATGGATATCATGTCCGTAAAAGCCCGAAAGCTCGGTGTTTTCCATATGTAGAAACTCCTCGGAATCACCATGAAAATGCAAAGTTTTATTTAAACATGCGACATGTGAAGCGTGGCTTGTCATTGTTCCAATATCATGCGATACCATAATAAGCGTAATTCCTTTTTGTTTATTTAATGTCGTCAACATATCGTAAAAGTTTTCAACGTTTTTAATATCGACACCGACGGTCGGTTCATCTAAAATGAGTAATTCAGGTTCACTTACTAAAGAACGGGCAATAAAAGCGCGCTGCTGCTGACCTCCAGAGAGTTCTCCGATATTTCGGTGAACAAACTCATCCATGCCGACAGCTGAAATAGCCTCCAGTGCCAATTCTCTGTGTTTTTTCGTAAGTCTTTTGAACAACCCGACCTTAGCGACGAGTCCACTAAGAACGACTTCTAGTACAGTCGCCGGAAAACCGGTATTAAAGCTGTTCGCCTTCTGCGATACAAACCCAATTAAATGGCGATTTTTCAGCTTGGAGATCGGGGTTCCAAAAACATTTATATCACCTTGATCAGGTTTTAAAATACCTAAGATCAACTTTATCAATGTTGATTTTCCGGAACCATTCGGACCGACAAGTCCTAAAAACGTTCCTTTTGGTATTTGTAGTGTAATATTATCTAACACTTTCTTTTCATCGTAACTAAATGAAACCTTTTGTAAATCTACTGCCAACTCTTTGGAGTGGTCATTCATAAAATTATCACCCTGCTTGTGTTTTAGTGATGTTCAACTTTTTGCTTTTTTTCTGGAACAGGATCGAAGCCGCCCGGATGGAATGGGTTGCATTTAATAATGCGAATAGCTGTTAAATAGCTTCCTTTAAATACGCCAAAGCGTTTAAAGGCCTCTAATCCATAATGTGAACAAGTCGGATAAAAACGGCATGAAGGCGGCTTTAGTGGCGATATAAATTTTTGATAAAAACGAATGAAACCAATAAACAACCATCGCATTATTCATTACCCAACCTTCCGCTTATTTCGTAACCATTACGATTTATATTAAAAAAAAAAATGTAAAATGTCAATAAAGAAAAGCGGAAGCGCCTTGCTCATCGCCGTACAAACTGGAGGGGCTTCGACTGAGATAAAGGAAACTTGAATTGCGTTAGCAATTCTTAGTTGACTTATCGTAGGGAGGAGACCTGAAGTTTGCTAGGCGATAGGCGCTGGAGCTAGACAATAAGAAAGGGCCAAGGACAATGTTCTCTTGTCCAAATTGGCCCCATTTTTATTCTGCTATTTTCAATTCAGGCATCAACTGTGTCATATGATGAGTAATATCAGTATAAACACTTGAATCTTTATTATATACATTTTTTAACGGAACAACTGTATATTTTGACACTGCCGTTTTCCGTACAATCGTCGGCAAGAAGGATGGATTTTTAATTTCAATATCAACACTGCTGCCGTTAATTGTTTTCTCTACATCTAATTTAAGAATTCCGCCAACTTCCTTATAAATCCCTTTTTGACCGGATAAAAAGTTTCCTAATGAATAGATCACAAATGTTTTTTGACCATCATCCCGTTCAACCCATTCAGCGGGCTGCAATACATGGGGGTGGTGCCCTAAGATAATATTCGCACCGGCATTTGCCAACTCTCTTACAAGATGCTTCTGATTTTCGTTCGGTAGTCTTTGATATTCGTTACCAAAATGGACACTAACAACGACAGCATCCGAAACGGCTTTTGCCTTAGTGATATCATTTTTCATAGCTTCAATGTCTATTAGATTAACTAAAAAATTTTTTCCTTCCGGTACCGGAATCCCATTCGTTCCATAGGTATAAGCTAAAAAAGAAAATGTTATGCCATTAGCTTTCAATGTTCGAATCGTCTGTTGGTCCTCTTCATTTAGGTAGGAACCTGTATAAAGCATTCCAATTTTATTCCAATGCTGGATCGCATTATTTATTGCTTTTTCACCACGATCCAATGTATGATTATTAGCCATGGACACAATATCAATACCTGCATCCTTTAACGCATCCCCGACTTCTGTTGGACTATTAAAGGTAGGGTAGGTGGAAAGACCAATCTCTTTTCCGCCGATCATCGTTTCTTGGTTGGCAAAAGAAATGTCAGCACTATTAATGTACGGTTTCACATCGGCAAGCAATGGCTTGAAATTATAGCTTTCACCAGCTTTTACATCTTTGTAAACAATTCCATGAATTAAAATATCCCCAATCCCGACAAGGGTTGCTGTCGTCGGTGGTAAGGCCTTAGTATTTGATGTAATAATTTTTGTTGAATGACGATGAGCCGCTTTTTCTGGAGCAGCCATAACCCCGGAAACATGATGAGCTTTGGTCATATACATTTGTAATAACAGAAAAACTGACAAGAAAAACAAAGTCATCGACAAAATTGATATATACATCTTTCCTTTTATCTTCATTTATAAAAAACTCCTAGTTTTGTTCTATCTCTACTATAATACAAAAACAGACGATTTTTACTAAAAATAGATAAAAATATTATTTTTATTCGACATTAATTTTTTAAAAATAACAAATTTCGATCTAGTTGGGTTGTTCGGAAAATGGATGTCTATAAATTGACAAAATATAACCGTTGATTTTTTAGGACTTCATATTAAAATAAGGTTATAAAGATGAAGGAGAGAGTAAAATGAAATTCCCTAAAAATGTTATTTTAGAATCTGTTGTGGAAAGAAAAAATCACCCAACTTATGGTCTTGAATTTGTTCAAGAACTTGGAAATGACGATGCTGGATATGACGAAATGGTAGTAGTTATTTTTAAATACCAAGATAAATATTATAGTGTAGAAATCCAACATCTTCATGGTGATAATAACTACGACCATTGGGGAGATGAAGTGGACTGCCCTGAAGTCATTCGTAAAGAAGCAGTCACATATTATTGGGAAGAAGTAAAAAAAGAATTAGTCATGGCATAATACCATATTAGATTGCATTACTTTTCTATGAAATGTACAAGCTAACGTCTAAGGTTGTTCAATACTTCACTTAGTAGTTAGCTTTTTTATTTTAATCATATTGCAAGCAAAACTTTTGCAAAAAATAAATGTGATAGTTATAATATACGTATAAGGGTATTAATCAACGATATAAAGAGGTGAATGTATAGTGGTAACAGTAACAAAAGCAGCCATTACGAAAATTAAAGAAGAAATGGCTTATTATAATCAAGAAAAAGTTGAAGAATTGTTTCTACGTTTAGGAATGGGAGTTGGCTGAGGGGGACCACAGCTACGTCTGGCTCTGGAAGAGTCAGCTTTACCATCAGATGAACAGTTTGAACAAGACGGCATCAAATTTTTAGTAAATAACAATGACAAGCCATATTTTAACGGTCTATCGCTTGATTACCGTGATTCATGGATGGGCGGAGGCTTTACATTAGTGGATGCTGGCGGTAGTGAAGTCGGTGGGAAGTGTTAAGTTAGTTCCCTATCTATTCCACTTAAAAATATTTTTTAATATTGAATCTCCTATCTAAAAGGTAGGGGATTTTCTTAATTAATCATATTGGTCACAAAATTGGTCACAAATTACTCATAGCATTAGAAAAAATGTTCATCGAAGTTTGTTGCATTTCAGGCAAAACATGTGAATATATGTCTAATGTTATTTGGATACTTTTATGTCCTAATCGTTCTTGTATGACCTTTGGATTCACTCCTAGCTTTAATAGATTAGTCGCATGAGAATGTCATGGAACCTGATTTTGGGTAAATCAAGTTTTTTTCATGGTCCTCCTAAATAACACCCAATTGCTGTGGGGGACAGTGGTTTACCGTTCAAATCAGATGTTAAAATATAGGTTGTAATTGTTCAAAAAGGCATTCTCTGAGTTAATTGAAAAGAGCAACGTCTTGTGGGGCGCTGCTCAATATAACCTTATTTGTTAATATAGGTGTCCATAAGGCGAATATATTCGTTATTTCCAGTTTCCTTTGCATGATCAATTGCTGACATTTTATCTTCATCTTCTAATAATGGGTCTGCTCCTGCCTCAAGTAAAATCTTACTAATTTCGATATTTTCAGTCATAACAGCTGACATAAATGGGGTCCAGCCGTAATCATCCTGAAGATTTGGATCGGCTCCACTATTTAACAATACCTTGATTAGTTCTACATCCTCGTTTACAATTGCTATTAAAAGAGGACTTTCACCAAATTCATTCATCTCATTAGGATTTTCTCCTGCTGATAATAATTCATTTACCCGTTCCCAATCTCCCTCCTGTGTCGCCTCCATTAATGGTGTATAATCCGGTTCAAATGGCATCCAATCCATTAAATTAAATTTCTCGATAGCTTTAATCCCTGCAAAAGTAACACCGGCTACAAGGACCGGAAATAAAAAGAATACGATAAACATAATGGCAAAAGTTTGCTTCCCTCTATTTATTAGTGGCACGGTTGACTCTCCGAACATCAAATTTTCTATCTCATGAATCCGCTTAGGAATAGGTGGATGGGTACTTAGCAACTCCATTAATGTTACAAATACTCCCTTTTTATCATTGTATTGTTCCAAGAATTCACTTAGGTTTACTTTATTATATAAACGTTTTCCAGCTGCTAATATTAATAACCCGTTAATGGCATCATGGGGCTTTTCCGTGTAATAGGTTGCCATTCGATCACAAGTGTATTCAGCCATTCTTGAAAAACCCACTCCGATAAATGGGATCCACATTGCGGGAAAAATAAGAAGAGCTTTAATAATATGATTCCTTTTAATGTGGGCTAATTCATGAGCAATAACATAATCAATCTCATTCCCACTTGAATCATATGAAATATCAACAAAATCAGAATATAAGACAACCATGTTTTTGCCAAAAAATCCAAATACCTTTGTTGCAAAAGCATTAAGCATACCTCCGGACTCAACTACGTAAACTTCTGGAACCTTCTTTAATTCCATTTTTTCACAAAGTTCTAACACTCTTCTATACAAATCAGGAAATTGATTTTCTTTCAACCGAACACCATTAACTTGTATATGGGCCATTGAAATTGCGTGTGAAAATAAAGAAATAATACCTAAAACAATAAAAATAATGGCCCCAATAATCGAAAGTAGTAAATAAATAGTAAGTGCGATACTTGTTATTATACAAAGTCCATACATTAAATTTTCATTTTTATGGACAAGTAGCGGCTTTTCCATAGACACATACATCTCCTTTCAAAAATAACCTTTCCCAAAGTTGAGAAAGGTTATTATCTTGAATCTATTCAGCCCTTATAACAATTGTTTTAGCTATATAGTCGTGTAAAGCTCTTTTTGACCTTCCTGCTGCCATTAAAAAACCTATGAGCAGGATAAGGCCAGAAACTAGTTTTCCGATTATTTCTCTTAATGTCATTTGACCAATTGTAACCCGTTCACCCTCTAGATTAGCAACACGAATGCCGGTTATTTTTTTACCAATTGTTTGTCCATTAAATTTAACCTGAAGCCAAACAAAATACAAAAAGGTTAAAATAAGATTTATGATGGATGATAAAACATTCATTTCTGTGAGAGAGTAACCACTAATTAAAAATGACAAAACGAATTGAACAATACTCAAAATAATAGTGTCGATAATTAATGCAATAAACCGAATCCAAAATCCTGCTCTATGTTCCATCAGCAGCCCTCCTTAGATTTATATTATCCAGATAAAATCAGGCTATTCTGAAGTATGGTTTTGTAATTTTCCTAAAGACAGTTTTTATATGAATGAGAACACTCTTTTGAAGGGAAATGTAAGAAAAATATTATTAAAATATCAGGGGAATTTATTCTAGGAATTTTTGAATTTGTTTTCGGCGTTTTACCCATAGTTTTTTCTTATTGATAAAACTTAAATGTAGGGGTGATATATATAAGATAGAAAACTAAGTGATCTAAGGAAAGAAGGCATAATATCCATGTTGGTATTGGTTGGAGCTTTTATCTTACTAATAGGTTTGGTGTCTGCTATAGCCATATTGATTTCTACATATAGAGAACTTAAAAAAGAAGATAAAACATCGAATAAGGTGTTATTTGTAATTGTAGGTATGCAATCCAAAATACGTGATTGCGGAAGTAAATAGTCAAATCAAGTCGGTCTAGGCAGTCTTGCGGATAGTATTATTAGCGCCTTGCAAATAAGGTTTAAATAACTTATTATTCGATAGAAATGGGACCTAGGCAGAGGAAATAGAAAAAAATAAGAGAACTCACTAATTTTTACAGTTAAGTATTTATTTGGCGATACTTTTATAAATTAATGATTCAACATAGGATGCCAATGTAAGGGTTAGATAATGTCTTTTATTATCTAACCCTTTTTGCCATTCCCTCATCCTAAACAATATACTAATGGTATTAATTCAACCAGAAAAATTAGACAGAATGTGCAGTGGTAAGAATATTCAGAATATTATACCATATGAAATATCGGCAGTATTCGAAGAGGATCCTATTTCGTGTGAACGGCTGTCGTCATGATAGGAATACTTATCTAGTGAAAAGGAGGGCTTCACGGCCAAGAGAAATTTTAAGATTCATTGGTTACATTTTCGATAGGGGATACCATTTCGAACTTCGTTTCATGGAAACGATTTCATTGAGTTGGTAGGAAATTATTTTTCACAAAGTGTGGGGATGATTATGACAGTAAAACAATATGATGGCTATCGCTCCTTTCAATATCTAACACCAGGCAAACACTATAGATCGTATCCTCTCCCTCAATCGGACAGGTATAGGAATACCTATGAAATCAAGCTTTCTGAAACAGAGGAACGAATTTTTGATACAATTCAAAAATATTACCCGATTGTTTCTTTAAGGGACCATGGATTTATTGTACCA
Source organism: Schinkia azotoformans (assembly GCF_035811335.1). Lineage (NCBI taxonomy): Bacteria > Bacillati > Bacillota > Bacilli > Caryophanales > Bacillaceae > Schinkia > Schinkia azotoformans. The sequence goes on along the minus strand of NZ_JARSMD010000024.1, from coordinate 62,267 downwards.
AAAAATCCGGATGATATTATCCCTTATTGCCGTCAGCTTCATACAGAGTTTGATTATGAGGGCTTAGCTCGTTCCGGCATTGATGTCATTTTCGAAAATTTTATGGATGGAATTTCCATTATTTCGTCGCTAAATGGGTTAAAGTGGAACGATGTAATCATGACTTTAGGTATACGTTTTTGTGACATTGCCAAGCAAGACACTGTCTATCTAGCAAAAACATTCAAGGATATACAGGAAGCGAAGATAACGAATCGGGTAGCAATTTTACCATCATTAGAAGCTGCTAGTATTCTAGAAAATGAAGTTGATCGGGTGGATGTTCTTTATGGTTTAGGAGTTCGCTGTATGGGGATTACCTATAATGCTGCCAATACGTTAGGATCTGGGTTAACAGAAAAGTTCGACGGTGGATTAACTAAGTTTGGTAGAAAAGTAGTCGAACGAATGAATGTACTGGGAATGGTCATCGATATTTCACATTGTGGGGATCAAACAAGCCTAGACATCATTGAGGCAAGTAAAACACCAGTTATGATTACACATGCCGGTGCAAGAAAGGTGTGGGATTCTCCAAGGATGAAGCCTGATGAAGTCCTGCTCGCATGTGCGGAAAGAGGCGGTATAATCGGAGTTTGTGCTGCACCGAATACAACTCTATCATCTAAAAATCCAAATGATCATACCATAGAATCTGTCATGGAGCATCTTGAATATCTCATAGATTTGGTTGGCATTGACCATGTAGGATTAGGGCCGGATACCTTCTTCGGGGATCATGTAGCCTTACAGCATGCATTTGATGATATGTTATCGCTTCATGAGTCGCATGGAAATCAAGACTACGAAACTCCTTCCTTTGTTGAAGGCCTGGAGAACCCGACAGAGGCGATGAGTAATATGATTAAATGGATGATCAAGAAAAACTATAAGATTCAAGAGATTGAAAAGATTGTTGGCGGAAATGCGCTCAGAATTCTTCAGTATATCTTGTCATAAATAGTAGTGAAAGGCGGGGCAGATTTATGGATCATTTGGAAGGCTATGAAAGAGTAGCAGTTGTGACTGGAGCTGCTCAAGGCTTAGGTTTAGCGATTGCAAAAAGCCTATTAGAAAAAGGGAAAAAAGTCGTTTTTATAGATGTCAATCAAGAATTATTGCAAGAACTAGAACAGTCTTTCCAATCTAATTATAAAGAGCGGGCTATGTTTTTGCAGATGGATGTTTCGAATATCTGTCAAATACGTGAATCCATTAACACTATTATTACACAATGGAAGCGGATTGATATTTTAGTCAACAATGCCGGAATACGTGAAGAAACATCAATAGAGGATATCGAAGAACAGGAATGGGACCGCATTATTGATGTGAATTTAAAGAGCACATTTTTCTTTTCACAATCCGTAATTGATGTGATGAAAAAGCAAAAATGGGGTCGCATTATTAATATGTCTTCCTTTGGAGGACAAGTTGGTCCCCTTACATCCGGTGCCCATTACTGTGCATCAAAGGCAGGGCAGCTTGCCTTGACAAAGGTGTTTGCCCGTAGTTTATCGAAGGATGGAATTACTGTGAACGCCGTTGCACCTGCGGCGATCCGTACACCGGAGATGGATCGAATTGAGCCTGGAAAACTAGCAAAAATGGTTGAAGGGATTCCTATTGGTCGAGTGGGGGAAGATCTGGAAGTAGCCGAGCTTGTCCTATACTTAGCTTCTGAGTCAGCAGGGTATATCACTGGATCAACATTTGATATTAATGGCGGATTATTAATGAGATAAAAACAAAAAGGAGGAAAAAGACATGGCAGGAATTAAACACGGAGCACCACAAGTCCCATCACCACTAAGGGTGATGATTTATTTCGAATCAACGGGGTGGTTTAATACGACCGGTGAGGAGAAAACAAATGAGATTTTACCCACATTAAACGAGGTAATCGCTTCATGGAAAGAAAATGGTTCTGAGTTACTAGGAACATTTGACCGTGATATTTTAACAGCCGGTCCAGCGGGAAATACAGGATGGCATGCTTGTTTCCTTTATAATATTCCTGATTTACAAACCGTTGCGGATATGACACATTCATTTCGTGAAACGGGATTAGATAAGTATTTCCGCTTGGAAGCAGTCATAGGCAGACCGTTTTTCTTACTTGAAAAAAATTAAAGGAGAGTCGTATATGAGAAAAGGGATATTATTCAGTTTAATTGCTTTAATGATGTTGTTTATGGCAGCCTGCAGCAGCACTTCATCTGGGAACCAATCAAGTGGAAACGAATCGAGCGGAGAAAAATCAGCTGATGTAATTGAACTAAACTATGCTTTCTTTGCTCCTGCCGGGACTTTTCCTGCTGTTCAGATGGAAAAGTGGGCAGAAGAGCTTGAAAAAAGAACGAATAATAAAGTAAAAGTGAATACATTCCCAGGAGGTACATTATTAACAGCTGAAAATATGTACGATGGGGTAGCAAATGGACTTGCCGATATTGGTTTATCATCTACTACATATGAACCAGGCAGATTTCCATTATTGGCGGTTTCTGATATGCCGTCAGGATATCCAAATGCAAAAGTAGCAAGTAAAGTCATTGCTGATTTAGTAAATGAATATACGCCAGAGGCCTTTAAAGATTTTAAAATTATTACAACATTTGCCTCTGAGCCAGCTTATATCCAATCACAACAACCGATTGAAAGCTTAGAAGATTTAAAAGGAAAACAATTACGCATCTCAGGTGCCACAACGGATTTATTTAAAGAACTAGGCGCTGCACCGGTAGGTATGTCTCAAAGTGAAGTAGCAGAAGCCTTGCAAACAGGAATTGTTAATGGCTATGTATCTTCTCGCGAAGTGTTAAAAGATATGAAATATGCTGAAATGGTGAAATATATAACAGACTATCCACTAACAGTAAATACATTCGTCGCGGTTATGAATAAAAGTAAATGGGATTCACTTCCAGAGGATGTGAAGACAGTTATTGATGAATTGAACACGGAAATGACTGATTTTACTGGCGATTATTTAGATAACTATGTAGGCGAAGTATTAAAATGGAGTGAAGATGAACATAGTATCAAAACAGTTCCACTAAAAGACAATGAAAACTGGACTGAAATTGGTAATAAATTACAACTAAATGCAGTGAAAAAAGCTGAAGAGGCTGGATTGCCTGGACAAGAATACCAAAATCGCTTGAAGGAACTTGTTGAAAAATATAGTCAAGAACAATAGAAACAAAAAAATGATTACTCCCTATGACGTTTTCATTGGGGGGTAATCATTTTATACGCTATGAACAGTATCATAAATGGATATTTCGAGGTGGGATATACGATGAATGAAGTGACAGAGTTAACAACAGGTAAAGAGTCAATAAGTCTAAATATAGAAAAAAATGCAGCGGGAATAAACATGTTTGAAAAATTTACCATCAAGGTTAGTAAGTTTTTTGCTTGGATTTCTGGAAGCGCTGTTATAGTGATGATGCTGCTTATTGTAATCAATGGGATTAAACGGATTTTTTCAACTCCAATATTAGGAACAACTGAAATCGTCGGTTGGCTGGCTGCCATTTCGGTTTCTTTTGCACTAGGGTTTACGCAAATTCATCGTGGTCACGTAGACATTGATTTACTTGTGTCGAAATTCCCAAAAGGTTTGCAAAAGGTGCTAAGAATCATTGTTGCTTTTCTTTCTCTTGGATTCTTTGGTATTGTGGGCTGGCAGCTATTCCAATATGCCTTTTCATTATCAGCCAATCGTAACGTTTCACAAACCCTAGGGGTTATCTATTATCCGTTCGTCATTCTATCTGCTCTTGGATTTTTTGTATTCGTGCTAGTTCTTCTGAAAGACCTTATTTCTGAAATCAAAGGGGGAGAATCCAATGGATCCAACTAGTATCGGATTAATTGGTATCATTGCTTTATTAGTCGCTATTTTTCTACGTATGCCCGTCAGTTTCGCAATGTTTATAACCGGATTTGTCGGATTATTCCTGTTTATGGGGAAAGCAGCGGCTTTCAATGTTCTAAGCGCTGATATCTGGGGCCAATTTGCGAGTTACACTTTGGCAATCATTCCATTATATGTATTTATGGGGGAAATCATTTTTCGTTCTGGTATCACACAAAATTTATTTGATGCTGCTTATAAATGGCTTGGGCAGTTTAAAGGCGGTATGGCAAGTACGACTATTTTAGCAAGTGCGGGATTCTCCTCCATTTGCGGCTCCAATACGGCGACTGCAGCAACAATGGGAACCATCGCCCTGCCGGAATTAAAAAAATATAAGTATGATCAGGCAATCAGTGCTGGCGCTGTAGCAACAGGCGGAACACTAGGGATCTTAATCCCGCCAAGTACAGTGTTAATTGTTATAGCTATTCAAACACAGCAATCTGTGAAAGATCTATTTGCAGCTGTTCTTTTGCCAGGAATTTTGCTTACAATCTTAATGATATTAACTATTATTTTTCTTTGTCAGAAAAACCCTAATTTGGGGCCAGCAGGGCCCAAATTCCCTTTAAGTGAAAAATTAAAGTCCCTAACAGGAGTTATTCCCGTATTTGTATTATTTGCTTTTGTTATCGGTGGATTGTTTTATGGGTTATTTACACCAACTGAATCAGGGGCATTCGGGGCATTTGGTGCTCTGATCATAACCATTGCTATGAGGAAGTTCACATGGAAACGCCTTGTAGATGCTTTAGATAGTACCATTCGTTCAACCGCTATGGTGTTATTTTTAGTAGTTGGTGCGGTTGTTTTTGGGCGTTTTATTACGGCAACAAGACTTCCGTTTGCAGTCGCGGAGTTCGTTAGCAATTTGGCGGTGCCATCTGTCATTATTCTTATTGCTATCTTATTTGTTTATGTTATTGGCGGTGCGATTATGGATGCATTAGGCTTCTTAATCCTGTCTATTCCGATCTTCTTCCCTGCTGTCATCATGCTCGGATATGATCCAGTCTGGTTTTCTATTATTCTATGTATTGTGACGAGCCTTGGTGCGATTACACCTCCAGTTGGAGTCAATGCCTTTATTGTTCAAGGGATATCAAGGGAAATACCCATGACAACGGTCTTTAAAGGAACTGGTTACTTTATCGTCACTTATAGTATTTTAATTGCAATACTCATCTTATTCCCACAAATCGTTACATTTTTAATCTAAAGTTTTAGTAGAAAAGGATAATCTATCAAAGTGTCTGGGATCCGCCAAAAATCTATGGAGTAAACATCTACTCGATTACTAGATTTCGTTCGGCGGGACTAGACTATTTTTTTGTTTTGAGATAATCGTACGAACCATACTGAATTTTCCATCATGTTTAAACCTAATGAGTTATAGTTGGAATTTTTAGAATAATTTAATATATTCGTAGAGATGAAAATATAGGGAGGAAAGATACATGACTATTAAGATGCAAAGTAAGACCATGCTCAACAATGTGTTGACTGAAATCCGTGCTCGCCGGGACGAATTTGAAGCAAAACGCCATGTGCCTCGGGACATGATTACGAAGTTAAAACAATTAGGCGTCTATCGCGCTCATACACCACGCTGCTTCGGTGGGGATGGCTCCTCACCTTCGGAATTCCTTAAGCTAATTGAGGCAATCTCCGAGGCTGACGGCTCGACCGGATGGGTGGCAAGCTTTGGCTCTGCTTCGAACTATCTAGCAGCCCTTCCACGTGAAACACTTGCACGCGTTTATGCAAATGGACCAGACGTAGCCTTTGCGGGAGGACTATTTCCAGTCCAACCTGCAGAAAAGGTTGAAGGCGGGTGGAAAGTGAACGGTCGTTGGAAATTTGCTAGTGGTTGCATGGGTGCTGACATACTTGGTGTCGGTATTGGTTTCGGGGATGGAGGTAAGCCGCTCACAGCTGTACTTATGCCTGATGATTTGGAAATCGTTGAGAACTGGGAAGTCATCGGGATGCAAGGAACAGGTAGCCATGATTTACTTGTGAAAGACACCTTTGTTGCCGACGAATGGACTTTCGTCCGCGGTGGGAAGCCTTCCATTGAGGAGCCGATTTATCGGTACCCATCTATCGCTTATGCAGCACAAGTACTAGCGGTAGTCAATCTTGGCATAGCTCGTGCTTCGCTTGATGAAATTACTCAGATGGCAGGGGGTTCTACTATCACTGGTGCACCTAAGATGGCTGATCGTGCTTACATGCGAATCGGTTTGGCAAAGGCAGAAGCAAAACTCAGGTCGGCGCGCGCTTTCTTCTACGAGGCCACCGATTCCGCTTGGGAATCAATCCAAAAGGGGGACATTGTCTCCGCTGAGCAAACAAGTATGTTGCGCCTAGCAGCCGCACATGTTGCTCGTGAAGGTGCAAGCGTTGTGCAGTCAGCTTACATGCTCGCAGGTACCTTAGCAATCTACGACGGGCACCCACTGGAGCGCAACCTCCGGGATGCGATGGTCGTAACTCAGCACGCTTTCATAAACGAAAGTATGTACGATGGAGCGGGCTCAGTTTTCCTTGGCTTACCACCGTTTCGTGGCTACATCTAAGCCTATTAATCGTCACTGAACGAACTGAAATTGCCGTTAAAACACATTGTTCCATAGGTTTTATCCTATGGAACATCGTGTAAGTCAATTATCTTTTCTGGATACCCCCTGATAAAAACTCCCTATAAACTAGACTCCGAAATAAAACAAGGGTTTTAAATTAATTGTAATTTTACAAATATTATAAAAATTGTAGCAGTTATTCTGATCATAAAGTATAATTTAATTGCAATAACGTGTCTTCATGGCTACTTTTTAAACATTTTTAATTACTATATTGAATTAATATGGTGTCAATCAAAACCTAAAGGAGGTAAAGTAATTTGACATCTACTGTAAAAAATGCATTAACGAATATTTTTTCCTTTTTCAATAATGGAGGAGATCATTATTTTCAAAAAAAGAGGATGGTTATTTCAAGCACGGATGCATGGGGAGTCCTACGGAAGGATCTCATCGATACACTGGGTATTCAGCGCGCAAAAAGGTTCCTCATCCGCTACGGGTGGAATTGTGGAAAAAATGAAGCAAGGATGCTAAAGGATATGGTAGATTGGGAAAGTGACTTGGATTGGCTTTTGGCAGGTTCGCAAATGCACCAAATTGGCGGACGTGTCTTTTCTTATCCAGAGCATTTTAAGGTTGATATGGAGAAAGGAATTTTTGATGTTTCTGGGTACTGGATTGATTCGTATGAAGCCAAACAGCATTTACATCATTATTCCTTATATCACGAACCCATCTGTTATTTTCTTATCGGCTATGGAGGGGGTTATACAAGTGAATGTCTTGGAAAAAAGATCATTTTTAAGGAAACACAATGTGTAGGAAAAGGTGATAAACAATGTTGTTATGTCGCAAAAACCCTAGAAGAATGGGGATCCGAAATTGATGATGAATTAATTAACTATGAGGAACAAGACATTGCAGATGAACTGGATATTGTATACCGCCGTGTCGAGAGACAAAGTGAAATTCTACATGTTGGTGCGTCTGTAACTAAGAATCTGACATCTGCCCTACTTCAAGGTAAAGGGATGGACGATTTCGCGAAAATTCTAGCAAATGACTTGAATCTTCCGGTTTTGATCCAAAACCAATATTTCGATTACATAGCCCATTACGTGGATGAAAGCAGGCCGGATGTACAGCAGTATAATCGGGGGGAAATCAAAGATTTTATTGAAAAACAATTTTCGAAACATGTCTTGACTCAAACCGAGCCATTAGAAATAAAGCCTAATCAAAATTTACTTATCTCTCCTATTATTATTCAAAATGATGTGTACGGCTATATTTCTATCTATCGGGAAGGAGCCCCATTCGGGGAGGCTGAGACAGACTTCCTAGAAAGGGCTGCAAGTGTTTGTGCTGTTAAAATGTTAAATGAACGGACTGCGATTCAAACCGAAGTGAAAATGAAGGGCGATTTACTAGAGGAACTCTTTAAAGGTAAAACAGATCCGGCCAGCATCATCAAGCGATTCTGCTATTTTGGATACAATATTAATCAACAACAATATGTATTAACAGTTGAATTCTCCAATCAGAATCCATTCTCAAGCTTTGAGAGCAACGCTAAAGACCTCAAAAGTGCGCCAAAACAATTAATGAACTTTTTTACAAGAGAAGAAACACATTATCATACTACATTTGTTAGACTTGAAAAGTTTAATAAAGCAACAATCCTTATTCCAAAAGAATACCTTCAGAAGAAAAAAACGAGTATAAAGCAATTTGCTCAGCATTGTTATGACCTGGTTCAATCTAGTCATGGTTCGGGTCCAATCTATATAGGGGTAAGTAAACTATGTACAGATGTAGGACAGTATAGTAAACGATATAAAGAAGCTAATAAAGCCATTGAAATAGCGAAGGCGAAAAATCGATTAATTAATGAATCTAGTAGCGGTGTCGTACATGCGGAAGAGTTAGGACATATCATGATATTGCTGGATGCACGGAAACCAGAGGAGTTATTGGATTACGCTCATGAGTTTCTTTCAGATCTAAAAGCATATGACGAAAAGAGCTCTACAGAACTCCTCAGAACTCTTTTCTATTATATTGAAAATCAATGCAATCTTCATAAAACAGCAAGAGAAATGAATGTTTCTATTAGTGGAATGAGATACCGGATCCAGCGTATCGAAGAATTAATGAATGTTGATTTATCGAAGGCAACGTCAACATTTGAAATTCAAATCGCCCTACAAACGTATATGGTCTTTAATCTATTGTAACCAATGATATTCATGATTTTTTGGGGAAAATCAGACTTTATTTCATTTACTGTATGGTTAGGTTGTAAATAAATCAAATTTTCCAACCTAATCATAGATAGTATGTGATAGAACAATTTAATAGAATATATACATAAATATAAATATTCAGAATAAATAAATTAATTTCCGAGGAGGAATTTAAATGCTATCAAAAGAAGATAATCATTTATTAACACGTACAGGCCCAGGAACTCCAATGGGGGACTTGTTTCGCTTATATTGGATACCGGCACTAAAATCAGATGAATTAAAAAGTGATGGAAAACCACAGAAAATCAAGTTGCTAAGTGAAGATCTAATCGCTTTCCGTGATACGGAAGGGAAAGTCGGCTTGATGGAGGAAGCTTGTCCACACCGTGGAACATCTATGTATTATGGTATTAATGAAGGTTGTGGCCTACGCTGTATGTATCATGGCTGGAAGTTCAATACAAATGGTGACTGTACGGAAATTCCGTCAGAAGAAGGGGATCCGAAGTTCAGACAGAAAATTAAGATCAAAAGTTATCCGGTGAAAGAGGTTAAGGGAATGATCTGGACATACATGGGACCAGAGGAGAAAATGCCGGAATTTCCTGAGTTTTATTGGATGGGATTGCCTGATGACTACGTGATGTCAGAGCGGGTTTGGCAGGAGTGTAACTATGCTCAGGTAATGGAAAATGACCTAGATTATGTACATGCTGCGTTTCTTCACAAAGCAAATGGAAAACAGGAAGTAGGGGAAGGAATTTTAAGTTCAGATTTAGGAATTTCCCCGGATCATCCTCTTGTTAGAAACCCACCGGTTAAACAGGATGTAGAGGATACCAATTATGGAAAGCGCTGTATTGGAGTTGGCATCGGTAGTGAGACAGAACATGCCTTCTTTGAAATTCACTACATCTTTCCGTTTTACACATTCCCGCCTCGCCTTGATGGTGATGATGGGATGTGGCATGCTTTCATTCCAAGGGATGACTACAGTACATGGACTTGGGATGTCCAATTTTCTCACAACCGTCCAATTGATGTACAGGCCAATCATGAACGTCGCGGTATAAAGGTGGATGAGCATTTTAGAAAACAAATCAATTTTGAAAGTGATTATGGTCAAGACCGTGAGTTGCAAAAAACAGAAAAAGGAAACTTCACGGGAATTCGTGGAATTGCTATTCAGGATCATGCGGCAACAGAAACGATGGGACCGATTGTAGATCGCTCCAAGGAACATTTAGGCACAAGTGATTTGCCAATTATTCATATGCGTCGCTTATTACTTCAGCAGGTAAAGGCGATACAGGAAGGAAAAGAAGAAAACTTCAAACTAGATTCCAACTCGCTTAAAACACTGTACAGCGCTGGAATTTATGACAGCAACAAAAAGTCCTGGCAGGAAGCCTTTCCGATGAAGCCCCAGTTTAAAAAGGATGGGCAAGAAGTGAATTCTTAACGAGATAAAAGAAAGGTATCAGGCACCACACCGTCATATCTAGTATTACCACAACATAAATTGGTACTAGAGAAGATAAAATGTGGCTGCCTATTGCCTTTTATAGATTTATAGAGAAAGCAGGGGAATACATGACATTAGAAGAATATTTATCCACCATTTTAGGCGATGATGAAATAAAATTAGCAACACTAGAGCCAGCTTTTACTTTTAATCTAGAATGTTATGAGGAAACAAGTCATGAATGAACTTCTTTTTGAAACAATTGAAAATGCGGGGAATGCAATAAAAAATAAACAAATTTCTCCAATTGAACTAACGCAGATGACCTTAACCCAGATTCGTGAGCATGAACCAACCGTCAATGCTTTTATTACTGTAATGGAAGAAGTGGCACTGGCCCATGCGAGGCAATTGGAAGCAGAGCTGATGCATAATCAGGTAAGGGGACCGTTACACGGAATTCCGATTGCAGTCAAGGACATTTTACAAACAGCAGGTGTCAAAACGACTGGTGGATCGAAAATTTTTGAGGGCTGGGTCCCAGATGAAGATGCGGTAGCTGTTCAAAAACTAAGAGAAGCCGGAGCGATTATTATCGGTAAGGCCAACCTGCATGAGTTTGCCATGGGGGCAACGACGGAAAATCCCCATTATGGCAGTACCAAAAACCCATGGAATGAAAAAAGAATACCAGGAGGATCAAGTGGCGGCTCTGCAGTAGCTACTGCAACTGGAATGGCCTTTGGTGCAGTCGGTACAGATACGGCAGGATCCATGAGATTGCCAGCTGCAATGTGCGGTACAGTCGGGTTCAAGCCAACCTATGGAGTTGTCAGTAGACGGGGTTGTCTTCCGTTTAGCTGGTCATTGGATCATGTAGGTCCGATGACAAGAACGGTACGGGATGCAGCCATCATGCTGGAGGTGATGAAAGGATATGATCAAAAGGATCAGGCATCTGTAAAAAGAAATGTTCCAGTCTTATATGATTCGTTACCTGACTTAAAGGGAATAAAGCTGGGCTTCTATGAGCCTTATATGTTCGCGGGAATTGATGCTGATGTGAGACGGGTTATTGACGAAGCTTTCCGTCAACTTGAAGTGCTTGGAGCAGAAATTGTTCCTATTGATTTACCAGGGATTAACGAAGCACTCAACGCTTTAAAAGCAATCGCTCAATCTGAGGTTCTATCCGTTCACGAACCGTTATTGAAAAAATTTGGACATCTCTATGGAGATGACTTGAAGTATCGCTTTGAATTTGGCAGCGATATGTCCGCAACCGACTACATTCGGTCTCAACGTAGAAGAGACCAATTTGTCAGGGAAACAATCAAACAAATGAATGGGATTGACGCTTTAGTAGGCCCAACAAATGTCCAACCGCCTTTTGAAATTGGTACGATGGTTCCAGAAATGGCCATCAGTAATATGTTTACACTGGGCAAAACACCATTGGCAAATATCCTAGGCTTTCCTTCATTATCTGTTGCCTGTGGTTTTACTTTAGAAAATCTTCCAGTCGGATTGCAGCTCATTGGGAAACCCTTCACTGATCAAAGAGTCCTTCAAATCGGTGACTGCTACGAAAAATCAATGCCATGGGTCAAAGCATTAAGGAAGCACATGGAGGGGCGAACAATATGATACAGAAAATGGAGCATGTAGCCATTATGGTTCGCGATATGGACCAATCGATTCGGTTTTATTCGGACATCCTTGGCTTTAAAGTTCGTCTGCATGGCAGTAAACGCGATCGGGTAATGGCATTTTTATATCTAGAATCACAGTCAGATATGGAGATTGAGCTTATCCAAGAAAAAACGGAAGCTACCGAGTACAGTGAAACAGGAATTGTGAACCATCTTGCTTTTACAGTTGAAAACATTGATGAAACTATTTACTTTTTAAGAGAAAAAGGGATTGTCTTTTCTTCTGATGAAGTGAAGCCTACATTGGAAGGCGGTCGCATGATTTTTTTTCATGGACCTAACCAGGAGTTACTACAATTAGTAGAAAAAGTGAAATAAGGCGATCTGTATTTTTATAGTAAAAGCCAGTATTTAAGATTTATATTAGGGGGATAAAAATGGCAAGAGTTATGCGTTTAGGCCGTGTGGAATTAAATGTATTAGACCTGGAAAAATCAGTAGAATACTATACAAAGGTTATTGGACTAGAAGAAACTGGACGTATGGAAAACAGTGTTTACTTTAAAGCATGGGATGAATATGACCATCATAGTTTGATTTTAACTAAATCTAACAAGGCAGGTTTAGCCCATATGGCGTTTAAAGTAGAGACTCTTGATGATCTTGCCTATTATGAAAGAAAAATAGAACAATTTGGCTGTACGACTACTCGTATTTCCAGTCATACAAGATTAGCAGAAGGGGAAGCCGTTCATTTTATTTTACCAACTGGTCATCATTGTGAACTTTATCATGAAATCGGTTTTCTAGGAACGTCCGTTGGATCACTAAACCCTCATCCTTGGGTCTTAGATTCAAAAGGAATTGCACCACATCGTATTGATCATTGTTTACTTACGGGTGACGATCTTAAAACTGTTACGAGATTTTTTATAGAGGCTCTTAATTTTAGACAAAGTGAAAAAATTACGACAGTAGATGGGGAGGAGTTATTAGGCAGTTTCTTGTTTACTACCAATAAAGCGCATGATTTAGCGTTTGTTAAAGGACCTGATGCAAAGTTACATCATGCTGCCTTCGCAGTTGATTCTCTTCATGATGTATTTAAAGCGGCAGATCTTTTATCAATGTATGAAGTACCATTTGATGTAACACCAACCCGCCATGGAATAACACGAGGACAAACGATTTACTTCTTTGATCCGTCAGGGAACCGTAATGAAGCGTTTGCTGGAGGTTATATGTCCTATCCGGATATGCCGACCATTACATGGACGGAAGATAAAATTGGGCAAGGTATTTTCTATCATAGACGAGAACTTTCAGAATCCTTTATGAAGGCATTAACATAATAGAATTAGGGGGAGGAATCATGTATAAAGTATCATTAAAGGCAAGAAGCCAAGAATATGAATATCAATGTGGTCCGGACCAAACACCTTTAAAAGCGGCTAGAAACAACTTCATTCCTTTTCCGACAGGCTGTCAACGAGGCGGCTGCGGGATGTGTAAAGTAAAAGTATTGGATGGAGAATATGAGCACGACTTAGTACGCTCACATGAATATCTTCCCGATGAAGAACTCAACAATCGCTTTGCCCTAGCCTGCTGCATGACACCGAAAAGCAATTTAGAAATCATAACAATAGAAGATTATGAGAAGCAGAATAATCGTATCTAGAGTATTTTGAAAATCTTTATATATAATTAAATATTATTCTAAACAGTGCAACCACTTTTTTAAAAGGTGGTTTTTTTCATTTTTCGTGGCCGATCAAAATTTAGAGGTTATAAACCTCATTGTTATTTCTATTCCGGTTCTTCTTTTAATACATCATTTACCTCCCACTATTTTTGACTTTCATTTATTTTACTTAATAAAGTGAAGATGATAGAAGTAAAAGTTCCCACCGGAAGGTATCGTTTGAATGAACCTTGTCTAGTTTGAATAATGAAAACCAAGATATTAATAGTACACCGTATAAGATCACTTTTCTTATCATTTTCGTTTCATCCTTTTAATCATTTTATGTACAGTACGGAATCAATTTCTATAGGGATAAAATTCCTTATATTACCTTTAAATATGCATCATATTTTAAAATAGAGTTGTCATTTACAAAAAAATGGTGTTTAATAAAAGACATGGTAATTAAATTAAAAATTAAATAATGAATGCAATTTAAGTGCTCAAAGATTCTTTTGAGTTAAAAGGGAAATCGGTGGAAATCCGATGCAGCCCCCGCTACTGTAAGTATGGATGAAATTGTCATATACCACTGGAATAATCCGGGAAGGGACAAGAGTAAGGTGAAGTACAAGCCAGGAGACCTGCTTTAATTGTTGAATTCTAATTCTTCGGAGGGAAGGATGTGGTTTCTAGCGGTACGTCAGATTTTTTGATCGTCTGTTATATTAATTTTGGAACCTTATCTCTTTATCGGGATAAGGTTTTTTTGGTTTTAAAGACAAGGAGGAAATAATGAAAAAACTATTTTTTATTGGTCTATTTTTTGTTTACTTTGCCTTGAATTCACCAAATGATGCTTCTGCGATGCATATTATGGAAGGTTTTTTGCCTTTAGGTTGGACATTATTTTGGTGGGGGTTGTTTATTCCATTTTTTGTATGGGGCCTTATTCAAATAAAAAGGGTTACGAATGAAAATCCACATTTAAAACTCATGCTTGGAATGGCCGGGGCGTTTGTATTTGTTCTTTCAGCTTTAAAAATACCGTCTGTAACGGGAAGTAGTTCTCATCCGACGGGAGTGGGTCTTGGCTCCGTTCTTTTTGGTCCCCAAGTAATGACAGTATTAGGAACGCTAGTTTTATTTTTTCAAGCTTTACTGCTTGCTCATGGCGGTCTTACGACATTGGGAGCTAATACTTTTTCTATGGCTGTTGTTGGACCGTTTGTTGGGTATTATTCATACAAACTATTAATAAAACTTGGAAACAAACAATCTATTGCCATCTTTTCGGCTGCATTTCTATCCAATATTACGACCTATTTGTTTACATCCTTTCAATTAGCGTTGGCATTTCCAACTGGAGGGATAGCAGCCGCGTTTATTAAATTTATTTCAATTTTTGCCGTTACTCAACTGCCTCTAGCCATAGTTGAAGGCTTATTAACGGTATTAGTGTGGAATTGGCTCGTAGCCTATAATTCGAAAGATATTCTATTTTTACAGAATTTAAAGAGTGGGGTGGCTAGTAGTGAAAAATAAATGGTTAATCATTTTAGCGATCATAATCACGTTCAGCCCGTTGCTATTTTTAGGTAATGCTGAGTTTTTAGGGGCAGATAGCATTGCAGAAGAACAAATCCAAGTGCTGGCTCCTCATTATGTTCCGTGGTTTTCATCAATATTTGAACCGAAGAGTGGTGAGGTTGAAAGTCTATTATTTGCCTTACAGGCTGCACTTGGCGCCGGATTCATAGGTTATGTCATTGGACTCTTTAAAGGCAGGAAGGAAAGTAGTGCCAAGCAATGAATATCCAGATTGATACGCTCAGCTATAATAGTAGATTTCGAAAGGTGCCCCCCATTTATAAAATCATTTTTACAATATTACTTTGTGTGATGGTCTTTTTATCACATATTCCTGTTCAAATAACAATTTTTCTCGGGGTATTTGTTTTTCTATGTTGCTATGAAAAAATTCCTGTTGGCGTGCTATTGAAATGGATAGCAGTGCCAAGTTTATTTTTATTTGCAAGTATGCCTGCTATTATTCTTCAGGCATCAAATCTAAACGAGATGAACAGTGATATATGGTTATCAATCATTAAAATTGATAACTGGCAGATTTATATATCTGAAAGTGGATTGGGGCTTGCAAAGGCAATCATTTTTAGGTCACTTAGTCTATTGATTTGCGTATTTGCGCTTGTAATGACAACACCGTTTAACGAAATTTTGCATGCTTTACACAAAATGCGCACCCCACAAGTGTTGCTAGATATCCTTGTGGGCATGTACCGGTTTATCTTTATATTTTTACGTTATGCTGGGGAACTTTATATGGTGTTTCAATCACGCGGAGGAAACGTAACGTGGGAACGAACATTTCATAGTGTAGGACTGGTTATCGTCCAATTATTTGTTAAGACCTTTGAAAAGTATAAAAGAATGTTGCTTGTGATGGAATCTAGGGGATTTCATGATCAACTTTATTACGCTGATGAACAAAGGAAATCGGCTCCAAAGAAATTTACAGGAGGTGCCCTCTTTATCCTTTTTATTTTAATAGGATTAGAGTGGTGGTGTAGAGGCAGTTAAAATGACTAGTTTACTTGAATTAAAGAATATTACATTTGCCTATAGTGGCAATGGTCAACCAGCTTTACAAAATTTTTCTATAAAAATACCAAGAGGAAAAAGGTGTGCTCTATTAGGGCATAACGGTTCTGGAAAATCAACGGTTCTTCTATTAGTGAATGGGTTGTTGAAACCTAATGAAGGTAAGATGCTATGGAAGGGAGAGCCGATTGAATTTAAAAGGAAAAGTTTGAAAGATTTTCGCCAAAAAACAGGGCTCCTGTTTCAAAATGCGGATGAAATGTTAATTTCACCGACAGTTTTGGAGGATATATCCTATGGGCTGATTAGTGCGGGCTATAAGGGAGAAGCCCTTCAGAATAAGGTTGGAGAAATATTAAAACGTTATCAGCTTGATCATTTAAAGGATAGACCGATCCATCATTTGAGTTTGGGCGAAAAAAGAAGAGTCGCTTTAGCCGGTATCATGGGGTTGGAACCTGATTTATTGCTAATGGATGAACCGACTACTTACCTTGATCCATCTCAAACAGAGGTTTTTTTAAAAGAAATGAACCGTATTCATCATTCAGGGACAACTGTCGTGATGTCTACCCATGATCTTGACCTTGCCTATGAATGGGCTGATTGGATTTTTGTAATCGAAAAAGGACAACTCATCTTTGAAGGTACACCTGATGAATTGTTTGTGAATGAACGATTTGTTCTCGAAAAAGGTTTATCGATACCATTGTTTTTTCAATTAAAACAATTGTTTGGTACTAAAAATGCATCAAAAGAAGAGGTTTTACTTTTATTAAAAGGCTTGCTTGGAAAAAAGGGGGATTCATAGATGTCAGGTAAATTAATCATCATTGGTTTTGGACCAGGTAGTGTAAAGCATTTTACAGAAAGGGCAAAGGAAGGAATTGCAGAATCGGATTGTATTTTAGGTTATAAGACTTATGTTGACTTGATTGAGGATTTAATAACGGATCAGGAAATTATTAGTACTGGGATGTCTGAGGAGGTTGCGAGAGCCCAAGCTGCTGTCCGCCTTGCCGAAGAGGGTAGAAAGGTTGCGGTTATTTCCAGTGGAGATGCAGGGGTATACGGAATGGCCGGTCTTATTTATGAGGTATTAGCTGAAAAAGGGTGGAAGGCTGAAAATGGTGTGGAGGTAGAAGTGATTCCGGGAATATCCGCTATAAATTCCTGTGCCTCCTTATTAGGGGCTCCGGTCATGCATGATTCCTGCACAATCAGCCTAAGCGACCATTTGACCCCTTGGGAGATAATTGCAAAGCGTGTGGAGTCAGCAGCTTTCGCTGATTTTGTGATTGCTTTATATAATCCGAAAAGTGGTCGCCGAACAAGACAAATTGAAGAGGCTCAAAAAATTCTTTTGAAGTATAGAGAACCTAATACACCTGTAGGTTTAGTAAAAAGTGCTTACCGTGAGCGTGAAAGTGTCGTTGTTACAACGCTCGGAGAGATGCTTGAACACGAGATCGGGATGCTATCAACTGTCATCATTGGAAATTCAAGTACATTTATATATGAAGGAAAAATAATTACACCAAGAGGATATCAACGAAAATACTCATTGGATACTGAAGAACAGCGTTTAAAACTACACGAGAGATTGCAAAAAGAAAATGAACCGTGGGCATTGCATGGCGGCAAGAATAATGAGACTACTTTGTCTATAGCGGAGGAAGCGTTAAATAAACTGAACAAGCAAGTTGCCACCAATTTTGAGAATATTTTCGAAGTTGCTGTAAGTCCTGGAGTAGCAAACAAAAATTTCACCCCACAGCAAATGATGACATTGGCTGAAGTGGTTGGTGACAATGGGACGATTCAATATTCAACGGACCATCAGATTCATTTAACGATACCAACATCAGATCCTGACGAGATCATCGAGAAATTAAGGAATAGTGGTTTATCTCTTTCTCCCGTTGGTGATGTTTTAACCGTCAAGGCTTGTGATTTTTGTGATGGAGAAAAGAAGGATGCCATCCCTATTGCTGAAGAGCTGCATAAAAAGCTAGGAGGTATTGATCTGCCAAAAGAATTAAAGCTTGGTATTAATGGTTGTGGAATGGCATGCTATGGGGCTGTTAAAGAAGACATCGGGCTCGTCCACCGCCAAGGGAAATTTGATTTATTTATTGGTGCTAAACCGGTTGGCCGAACGGCCCATGCCGGACAAATCGTCGAGGAGGGAATTGAACCTTCAAAAGTGGTAAAAATCATCGAAGAAATTATCAATGAATATAAAGAAAAAGGACATCCGGGTGAAAGGTTTTTCAAGTTTTTCAAACGAGTAAAGGCTGTTAGAGGTTATGGATATAAAGACTTTACCCCAAAGATGGAAATAGCAGCAGCACCGTGTGGGGATTAAAGGAGAAAAAAGATGAAAGCTATTTTATTTGTTGGACATGGAAGTAAGGATAAAGAAGGAAATGAGCAAGTTCGAGAGTTTATTAATGAAATGAAGCCGGCCATTGACCCAAGTTTTCTTGTTGAAACATGCTTCTTGGAATTTGAAACTCCGACGGTTGATCAAGGGATCGATACATGTGTGATGAAGGGGGCAAGTCACGTTTATGTCATTCCGATGATGTTATTGCAGGCTGGTCATTCGAAAATTCATATTCCGCATTGTATCGATGAAGCAAAAAAGAAGTATCCACATGTAGAGTTTACATATGGGCGGCCGATTGGTATTCATGATTCAGCCTTAGAAATATGTATAAGTCGACTAGCTGAAATAGGTCTTGATATCGAATCAGGAGATCCGGATACCGCGATCATTTTACTTGGACGTGGCGGCAGTGACCCAGATGCCAATAGTGACCTTTATAAGATTACTAGATTGCTATGGGAGAAATTAAATTACCCCATTGTTGAACCTGCATTCATGGGGGTAACAACTCCCTTAATAGATGAAGTCATTCATCGTTGTTTATTGCTGGGAGCGAAGAAGATTGTTATTTTACCATATTTCTTATTTACAGGGGTTTTGATTAAAAGATTAGAGAAGATCGTTCAAGGTTACAAAGAGAGGTATAAAGATCACCAATTTGCCTTGGCAGAATATTTTGGTTTTCACGAAAAGCTTCAGGATATTTTAATGGATCGTGTTCAAGAGGCGTTAGACGGTGATGTGAAAATGAATTGTGATACATGTCAGTATCGAATTGGGGTTGCGGAGAACGTTGGTCATCATCACCATCACCATCATGACCATCACGACCATGATAATCATCACCATCATAATCATGGGGATCAAATAAGAAAATAGAGGAATTAGGCTGTGAAAATTTTACAATTAGCAGGAACTAGCGATGCAAGACAGCTTGCCATCGAACTAAAGAGACAAGGGTTTGATGTTCTTACGACGGTGGTAACTTCAAATGCTGCAATCGAGCTTGAAGCATCAGGACTTCAAGTATTAGTTGGAAGATTAACAGACTCGGACCTGTTTCAGTTAATCAAGGAAAGAAAGATCAATATCGTAGTAGATGCTAGTCATCCCTATGCGGAAGAGGCTTCCAAGAATGCCATAAAGGCAGCGGAAATGGCCGAAATTCCTTATATCCGCTTTGAAAGACCATCACAACAATTCGATGATGACTTGATTATCAAGGTAGATTCCTACGAGGAAGCGGCCGAGTTGGCAGCTAAAAAACAAGGCAATATCATGTTAACAACAGGAAGTAAAACACTACAGATATTTACTGATAAATTACTTCCACTACCAAATACAAGAGTCATAGCGAGAATGCTGCCTAGAAAAGATAATATGGAAAAATGTGAAGGGCTCGGATTGCCACAAAAAAATATTATAGCGATCCAAGGGCCGTTTACAAAGGACTTTAATAAGGCACTTTTTAAACAATTCGAAGTGACCTTGATGGTAACGAAGGAAAGTGGTAAGGAAGGGGCAGTTGATGAAAAAGTGGAGGCTGCCTCGGAGCTAGGAATTGAAACGATTTTGATAAAAAGACCAAGGATTCAATATGGAATAACCTATTCAACTGTAGAGGACGTAATAAACCATATAAAAGGAGTCGAGAACAATGGAATTTAATACAGAATTTAAGCCGCTCACAGTACAACCGCAGGAAATTGAGGGAAAAAGCATGGAAATGATTGATGAAGAGATCGGTGAGCATTCGTTTACAGAGGAGCAATGGCCTGTTGTTCAACGGGTGATCCATTCTTCTGCAGATTTTGAACTTGGCAAAAGCATGGTGTTTCATCCGGATGCTGTACAGGCTGGAATAAACGCAATCTTAAATGGTGAGCAAATCGTTGCGGATGTACAAATGGTGCAAGCGGGAATCAGTAAGCCAAGATTAGAGAAATTTGGATGTGATGTTCACGTATTTATTTCCGACCCGGATGTAGTTGATGAAGCAAAGAAGTTAAATACAACTAGAGCCATTATCTCGATGAGAAAAGGGGCAAGAGAAGTAAATGGTGGGATCTATGTTATCGGTAATGCCCCAACGGCTCTATTAGAATTAATTCGTTTAGTGAAGGCGGGCGAAGCGAAGCCAAGCCTTATTATTGGGATGCCAGTTGGGTTTGTATCTGCTGCAGAATCGAAGGAAGAGCTAGCTAAGCTTGATCTTCCGTTTATTACCAATGTAGGCAGGAAAGGCGGTAGCACAGCTGTCGTGGCAGCTTTAAATGCAATTTCAATCATTGCTGATCGGGTATCAAAAGGGTAGATTTCAATGGCATCTACAGAACAACAAGAAAAGAAACCGTTACGACATGGCTATACAACTGGTGCCTGTGCAACAGCAGCTACAAAGGCAGCGTTATTAGCTTTAATAATGGGCAAGCCGGTTGAAAAGGTAAAAATATTAATTCCTGCAGGAGAAATCGTCACATTTAACATTGTTCAGTGTAATCTTTCCGAAGATAAGGTCACGGCTGGGGTGATCAAGGATGGCGGCGATGATCCTGATGCAACCCATGGAGCTCTCATCTTATCTACAGTTCAATGGAATGACGAAACGGATTATCAACTGGACGGTGGTATTGGAGTGGGCAGAATCACAAAGCCGGGGCTGCAAATTCCGATTGGTGAAGCTGCCATTAATCCTATTCCGAGAAAGATGATAAGGGAAACGGTAAGGGAAATCATTGAAGAATTTGAAATAAACCGCGGGATTTCAGTCACAATTTCTGTTCCGGATGGCGAAGAAATAGCGAAGAAAACATTAAACGGCCGTCTCGGAGTTATAGGTGGCATTTCTATATTAGGTACGAGAGGGATCGTTGTTCCATTTTCGTCCTCGGCTTATATGGCAAGTATTGTTCAATATATTAAAGTAGCCCGCGCCAATCAATTGGATCATGTTGTCATTACCACTGGCGGGCGCAGTGAAAAATATGCGATGAAATTATTTCCCTATTTGCCGGAAGAGGCTTTTATCGAAATGGGTGATTTTGTCGGGTTTACGCTTAAGCAATGTAAGAAGCAAGGGGTTAAAAAAGTATCAATGGTAGGGATGATGGGCAAATATTCGAAAATTGCCAATGGAAATATGATGGTCCATGCCAAGGGCTCGAAGGTGGACTTTGAATTTTTAGCTGGAGTTGCTAAGACCTCGGGAGCTCCGGAATCTGTTATCAAGGAAATAAGAGAGGCGAATACGGCTTCACAGGTTGGAGACCTCATGGTATCCCTTGGGTTTACGAGCTTTTTTGAAACACTTTGTCGTTTATGTAATGAATCTTCTCATAAGGAAGTTAAAGGCGGCATGGATATAGAAACAGTACTCTTCACATTAAACGGAGAGTTATTAGGAAGGGCGATTTTACATGACTAGTTCAATTAAAATGATTGGGATTGGAGATAACGGAAAAGACAGTCTTCTTCCTATATACGAAGAAATGATCTATGATAGTGAGCTTTTAATAGGAGGCGAAAGGCAGTTAGCCTTTTTCCCGGATTATCAGGGTGAAAAATCAATCATAAAAAGTGGATTAACAAAGCTAGTAAACGAGTTAAGAGAAGAAACCAGAAAAACCGTTATTTTGGCTTCGGGTGATCCATTATTTTTCGGGATTGGCAGCTTTTTAGCGAGCAAAATTAATATGGAAATATACCCATATTTAAGTTCGATCCAATTAGCATTTGCCAAAATGGGTGAACGCTGGCAGGACGCTAAGTTCATTAGTGTTCATGGCAGACCAATGAAAGGATTGTCCCAAAAAATAGACGGGGAAGAAAAGGTAGCCCTACTTACGGATGAAGAAAACAGTCCTACTAGGATTGCACAATATCTTTTACATTATGGGATGACTGAATATTCCGCTTTCGTTGCCGAGCATCTTGGTGGTGAAAAAGAGCGGTGCAGACATTTTACATTAGATGAAATGGCAAATGAACAGTTTCTTCCTTTAAATGTCGTTATTTTAAAAAGAGTATCAGAAGGGCCAACATGGTCTTTCGGAATTGATGATCGTGAGTTTTATCAACGAAAGCCGGACAAAGGACTTATCACCAAAAAGGAAATACGGACACTTTCGTTAAGTGCCTTAAAGCTTAAGAAAACCTCCGTCATGTGGGATATCGGGACATGTACTGGATCAATCGCTATCGAAGCGGCCCGAATTGCCAAAGAGGGAGAAGTCTACGCGATTGAGAAAAATGAACATGATATCGTCAACTGCTATGAAAATATGAAAAAATTCCGCACGGATTTTACCGTTGTTCATAATAAGGCACCAGAAGGTTTAGAGGAATTTCCAAACCCGGACGCTATTTTTATAGGTGGAACGGCTGGGAATATCGATGAGATTATGGATATTTGCTGCAAACGATTAAAACCAAATGGCCGGATCGTCTTAAATGCGGTCACGATAGAAAATTTAATGCAGGCCGTTCAGGCTTTTAAGAAAAATCAATTTCAAGTAGATATTACACTAACTCAGGTTTCAAAAAGCAAGCCGATATTGGATTTAACACGCTTTGAGGCTTTAAATCCAATTTATATTATTACAGCTTGGAAAGATTGAGAGGAGAACAGGAATGATCGGAACATTATATGGTGTAGGGGTGGGCCCCGGGGATCCGGAGCTAATTACGGTAAAAGCTTTTAGAATATTAAAGGAATCGCCCGTGGTTGCTTATCCAAAGAGCAGAATGGGGAGCAAAAGCTATGCCCACAAGATTATTGATGTGTATATTAATCCAAATGAAAAAGAAATGCTTGGGCTTGTTTTTCCAATGACAAAGGATCAAGCGGTACTAGATAAAGAATGGTCGAACACCGCCCAGTTAGTATGGGAGAAGCTCTCAGTAGGAAAAGACGTCGCTTTTGTAACAGAGGGAGATCCGATGTTGTACAGTACGTTTATCCATATGATGAAGCTTATGAAAAAACGTTATCCTGAAGCAGGAATTAAAATCATTCCTGGAATATCGTCAGTCAATGGCGCAGCCTCAAGACTTGGATTGCCACTGGCTGATGGAGATGATAAATTCGCGATTGTTCCTGCAACAGACCAATATGAGGAAATGAAAAAAGCCGTACTTGAGCATGACTGTGTCGTTTTTATTAAGGTGGCTAAAGTAATAAAGCCAATGCTAAAACTATTAAAAGAACTAGATTTGTATAATAATGCAGCAGTTGTTACGAAGGTAACGTCTGAAGAGGAAATTATTTGGGATCTGAATGAGATAGGTAACGTTGATTTAGAATACTTATCGTTAATGGTGGTGAGAAAGTGAAGATCTATATTATTGGGGCAGGACCTGGAGATCCTGATTTAATAACGGTAAAAGGACTTAAACTATTGGAAGAGGCGGATGTTGTCATGTATGCCGATTCCTTAGTAAATGAGGAATTAATTCAAAGGTCAAAGTCTGGAGCTGAAATCGTCAAAACGGCCGGCATGCATTTGGAGGAAATGGTTGACTATATGGTTTTACGCGCACAAGAAGGGAAGAAGGTCGTTCGTGTCCATACGGGAGATCCTGCCGTTTACGGTGCGATTATGGAGCAAATCGCTTTACTGAAAAAACAGAATATAGAAGTAGAAATCATTCCTGGCGTCAGCTCTGTATTTGCTTCAGCTGCCAGAGTGGGTGCTGAATTAACGATTCCTGATTTAACGCAGACTGTTATTCTGACAAGAGCGGAAGGAAGAACGCCAGTCCCAAAGTATGAAAAACTTAAGGATCTTGCTAGCCACCATTGTACAATTGCTTTATTTTTAAGTGCCACACTAACGAAGAAAATCGTTCGTGAATTTATAGAAGCGGGTTGGAGTGAAAAGACCCCTGTTGCTGTGGTATATAAAGCAACTTGGCCTGATGAAAAAATTGTTCGAACTACGTTGGAGAACCTTGATTCAGATATGCAAAAAAATGGGATTAGAAAGCAAGCGATGATTTTAGCAGGATGGGCACTCAGCGAAGATATTCATGATAAAGATTACCGCTCTAAACTATATGATAAAGAATTTACACATGGTTTTAGAAAAGGTGTACTAGAAAAATGATGAATAATAAAAAAGACTATTGCATTATTGCGATTACAAAGCACGGAGTGAAGCTTGCCCGCGATTTACATAATATCACGTGGCCTGAGGCTGATTTGTTTTACATGAGCAAGTTTGAACAAGGGGATGAAAAAGAACGTTCGATCGGAATGTTCTCAGGCAGTGTTCGTTTACAGTTACCTACCTTGTTCGAAAGCTATAAAGGTCTCGTTTTAATAGTTTCATTGGGAGCGGTAGTAAGAATGATAGCCCCACTTTTGAAGGATAAAAAAACGGATCCTGCCATTGTCGTTATCGATGATAAAGGGGAAAATGTAATTAGTGTTCTTTCCGGTCATTTAGGTGGTGCCAATCAATTAACGGAGAAAATAGCCAAAATGATTCATGCAAGGCCTATTATCACAACGGCATCAGATGTCGGCCAAACGATTGCTGTTGATATTTTTGGGCGCGAGTTTGGATGGCAATATGAGTCTGATGAGAAGTTAACACCTGTGAGTGCAGCGGTTGTTAATGAAGAAAAGGTTGCCGTCGTCCAGGAATCAGGGGAATTAAATTGGTGGAAATACTCGAAACCACTCCCTTCTAATATTAAAGTTTACGACTCTATTAAACTTGCGAAAAGAGACAACCCGAATGCAGCGTTAGTTATAA
The DNA here is from genome assembly GCF_035811335.1 of Schinkia azotoformans. NCBI lineage: Bacteria > Bacillati > Bacillota > Bacilli > Caryophanales > Bacillaceae > Schinkia > Schinkia azotoformans. Next base: position 36,887 of record NZ_JARSMD010000024.1, on the reverse strand, counting down.
CACACCGTTTATTAATGGATGAGGAAAAAGACATCCTGGATAACGGTATTCTATACAGGCCAAAGGTGATTGTGCTTGGAATGGGTTGTAACAAGGGGACGAGTGCAGAGGAAATCGATGGAGTCATTCAAGAAACGCTAATGGAGCTACAATTTTCTGTAAAGAGTGTTAAGGCTATTTGTACGATTGATCTTAAAAAGGATGAGCAGGGTTTTCTGGATATTATCAATAAATATGGATGGGATTTTATTACATATACTCCTGAAGAGCTAAATCAAGTTGCAATTAGTGATCCATCCGATACGGTCTATAAATACACCGGAGCCTATGGTGTAAGTGAACCTGCGGCACTACTTTATAGTAAAACGAAAAAACTAGAATTAGTGAAGAAAAAATCAGGAAATGTTACGATTTCAGTGGGTATACTGGCAAATGAAAAAGGGAGAGGTTAAGATGTCAGATCGTAGACTCGTAATCGGCGGTACAGGCAGTGGTGTCGGAAAAACAACCTTAACAATTGGACTGATGGCAGCTTTCAAAAAGCGAGGTCTAACTGTACAGGGCTTCAAATGTGGGCCTGACTATATCGATCCTTCCTATCATAGTGCTGTTACTGGTAGAGTTTCCCGTAACATTGATAGCTGGATGATTTCGCATGATTTACTTAAAGATATATTTGCCCGAGGATCTGAGGGTGCAGATATTTCAATTATTGAAGGCGTAATGGGTTTTTATGATGGCAAGGACCCAATAAACAACAGTGGCAGTACAGCTGAGATTAGCATCATTACCGAGTCACCGGTAGTTTTGATTGTAAATTGTGCCAGTATGGCTCGAAGTGCCGCCGCGATTGTTAAAGGGTTTCAACTATTAGAACCGAACGTCAATATTGTTGCCGTTATTGCCAATCGGGTTGGTAGTGAAGGTCACTATAAACTTGTGAAAACAGCGATTGAACAAGAATGTAAAGTGCCGGTAGTCGGCTATTTATTAAAGAACGAAATGATTGAAATACCTGAACGTCATTTAGGGTTAATACCATCCATTGAAAGAGGAGAACTAGACTCTTTTTTTGATAAACTTGGTGAATTAATTGAAGCAACAGTAGACCTAGATATTTTATACCAATTGGCAAAAACAAACGAGCTCAAGGAGTACTCTACGAATCTTTTTGATAATAAAGCTGAAAAAGGGATTCGGATCGCCATTGCTAAAGATGCCGCCTTTAATTTTTATTATCAAGAAAATCTTGAACTTCTTGAAGCCGAAGGAGCTGAGCTTGTTTACTTTTCCCCATTAAACGGGGAAGGATTGCCTGAGAATATTCACGGTTTATATTTGGGAGGCGGCTTTCCAGAAGAGTTTGCTGAACAGCTTAGTAGTTTAGAAGAAGTTAGAAAATCTATTAAGGATGGAATTGAAAAAGGGCTCCCAACACTGGCTGAGTGCGGCGGGTTTATGTTTTTAGCAGAGTCGATTGAAACGAATTCAGGAGATGTTTTTCCAATGGTCGGCCTTATTCCGGGAAAAGTTAAAATGCAAAAAAGGCTGGCTGCTTTAGGTTACCGACAAATAAAAGGGGCAGATAATAATTTTTTGCTGAGTCCCAATTTGGAAGCAAAAGGGCATGAATTTCATTATTCCACCTTCGAGCCAAGTGAACCAATCGGTTATGCCTACCAAACAAAAGGGATGAGAGGGTTAAAAGAGGAAGGCTATATGAACTATAATCTCATCTCAGGGTATACTCATTTTCATTTTGCATCCTGTCCGGAGATGGTCGGAAATTGGATTCGAAAATGTGAGGAGTGGAAGGGAAAATGAAAAAAGCACTTCCAATCATGATTCAAGGTACTCATTCTGATGCTGGAAAAAGCATAATAACGACGGGCCTTTGTAGAATTTTCTATCAAGATGGTTATAAAACAGCCCCATTTAAATCACAAAATATGGCACTTAACTCTTACATAACGTTGGATGGAAAAGAAATCGGCAGAGCCCAAGGTGTTCAGGCAGAGGCAGCTAAGACAATCGCCACAACAGATATGAATCCGATTCTAATTAAACCGACTCGTGACCAGGAGTCACAAATTGTTGTTCATGGGAAACCATATAGAAATATGGAAGCAGGAAGTTATCGGAAAGATTTTTTTGAAACAGGACTGCAATTGATTAAAGATTCCTACGCAAAGCTTTCAGAAAACTATGATCGAATTGTCATTGAGGGGGCAGGGAGCCCTGCGGAAATCAATTTAAATGATCGAGAGCTTGTTAATATGCGTGTTGCGAACTTGACCAATGCTCCGGTTATTTTAGTTGGAGATATTGAAAAGGGTGGTGTTTTTGCCAGTTTAGTAGGTACCTTGCAGCTTCTTTCTGAGGAAGACCGTAAACGGGTAATCGGAGTCATCATCAATAAATTCCGTGGTGACTTATCGCTATTAACTCCAGGTCTTGATTGGTTTGAAGCATATACGGGGGTTCCTATTTTAGGGGTGATTCCTTATATTCATAATCTTACTATAGATGCCGAGGACTCGGTTGCTTTAAATCGATACTCCCATGAAGAGGATCCTACAAAGGAAATCGATATTGCGGTCGTTCGTTATCCGATGATTTCAAACTTTACAGATATTGATCCGTTCATTCGTGAGCCAGACTGTCATGTTCGCTTTATAACGAAGCCTGAACAATTAAAGCAACCAGATATTATTATTCTTCCTGGAAGTAAGAATACGATTGAAGATTTGAGATTTTTAAAAGAAACAGGGTTAATGGGCAAAATTATTTCCGTTTATAAGAGCGGAAGAACAAAAGTAGTTGGCATTTGCGGTGGATATCAAATGTTGGGAGAATCCATCACGGATCCGAATCATATCGAATCAAGTATTTCTTTTGAAACAGGTTTGCAGTTATTACCGATACAAACAACGATTACAAAAGAGAAAACGACCACTTTATCGGAGGGTCTTATAAGTTTTGGTGGCTTTGATATTCTAGTAGAAGGCTATGAAATACATATGGGACAGTCTACATATGGGGATACATATACTCCTTTGATTGTAATGAAGGGCCGATCTGATGGTTGTGTGGGCAACGATGGGATGGTTATGGGAACGTATTTTCATGGTATTTTTCATAATGATTTATTTAGAGAGAAATTTATTAATGAAGTGCGAAAAATGAAAGGACTTGAAGCTGTACATGGGCGTATCTCTTTTAATCAACTTAGAGAAGATGCCTTCGACCATCTTGCAAGTCATATTAGAGAGCATGTGAAGTTAGATTATATTTATAAAAAAATGGAAGAATTTCAAACAAGAGGTGTATCGAAATGACAATCGAAACAAAGTATTCAAACATTCCTAACATAGATGCTGAGATGGGGAAAACCGTATTTAACTATATTCAGACCTTAACAAAGCCGGTCGGAAGCCTCGGTAGATTAGAAGAACTGGCAGTTCAGCTAGGAGAAATAACCGGCACTCCATTTCCGACAGTTACTCCACCAGGAATATTAGTGTTTGCTGCTGACCACGGTGTTGCTGTTGAAGGAGTATCCGCTTATCCAAAGGAAGTAACAGCTCAAATGATCCTCAATTTCCTTGGTGGTGGAGCAGGTATCAATGTGTTTGGCAGACAAATTGGTGCAATTCAAAGAGTGATTGATATAGGTGTTGCAAGTGATATAGAAGATACCGGAGTCATTCAAAAAAAGGTCCGGTACGGAACAGGGAACTTTTTGGTTGAAGAGGCGATGACAAGAAACGAGGTTGAACAAGCACTCGAAATCGGTTTTAGTCAATGTGAAGAGGTTATCCAAGAAGGTGCCAAATGTATCATCTTAGGTGAACTTGGAATTGGTAATACAACAACAAGTAGTGCGATGTTAGCAGCACTTAACGGAGTAGATTCTGTAGGTGATTTGATTGGAAGAGGAACAGGTATATCGGATGAAAAGTTACTCCTGAAGCAACAGGTAATTGAAAAAGCTTTAGCTGAAAGAAAGCCAAATCCATCGGATCCAATTGATGTTCTTTCAAAGGTGGGTGGACTTGAAATTGCTGGAATGGCAGGGGCGATGCTGGCAGCAGCCCAAAATAGAGTGCCAATTCTTGTTGATGGGTTTATTTCAACGATTTCAGCATTGGTCGCAAAAGCAATAAATCCTGCCGCTGGAGACTATATGATTGTAGGTCATCGCTCTGCAGAACCTGGCCACTTGCTGGCACTACAACTATTAGAAAAACAACCATTAATAGATTTAGGGATGCGATTGGGAGAAGGAACTGGTGCAGCCGTTGCCTTTCCAATTCTTCAATCTGCAACATTAATGATAAAAGAAATGGCTACTTTCGAGTCAGCTGGAGTTTCGAGCAAAGAGTAAGAGTATGGGAGAGAGTCGCCTGAAAAATTATCCGATTACTTTAAAGCTTGCAGGTAAGCAAGTTGTCGTGATAGGTGGGGGAACGGTAGCCGAAAGAAAGATTCATAATTTACTTGATACGGGAGCCGTTATAAACGTTATAAGTCCAGTTGCTACCGCCACCATCCAATCATGGCTGGCAACCACGAAAATAAACTGGAAAAAGAAATACTTCGAAGATGATGATATTAAGGATGCGCTTCTCATAGTTGCTGCAACAAATGAAAGAACTGTTAATCAGCGGGTTTTAAAGGCTAGTAGGCCGCATCAGTTAATTAATGTTGTTGATGATCCAGAGGGAAGTAATTTTTTTGTTCCCTCTACATTGCATCGAGGGAAACTATCGATATCAGTTTCAACCTCAGGAGCAAGTCCAGGTCTTGCAAAAAAAATCGTGAAAGAATTGGCCAGTAAATATGATGAGGATTATGAGGGATATCTTGATTTTCTCTTTGAAACTCGTAGATTCATTCAAAAAAACATCTCGAACCTAAAAGAAAGAACGGAATTGCTCACACAGCTCCTTGATGAGCGATTTCTATCTTTAACAATAGAGCAGCAATACGAGAAAAGGGATCAACTAATAAATAAGTTAATGTTGAAAAGGAGGGATTCAGAATGAAAAAAGGAAAAGTTTTTCTTGTTGGTGCAGGTCCGGGGGATATTAAACTAATGACCTTATATGGTATGGAATGTATCAAAAAGGCTGATGTAATTGCTTATGATCGTTTAATAAACAAAGAGCTGTTATCCTACGCAAAAGAGGGGGCAGAGCTGATATACGTTGGCAAGTTACCCGGTAAACATGCATTAATACAAGAAGAGATTCATGATTTATTAATTGAAAAAGCCAAAAGTGGGAAAAGTGTTACGAGGTTAAAAGGTGGAGATCCTTGTGTTTTTGGGAGAGTTGGGGAAGAAGCTGAGGTGTTGGCCGAGCACGGAATCCCGTTTGAAATCGTTCCTGGAGTGACCTCTGGAATAGCTGCTCCTGCCTATGCGGGAATACCAGTCACTCACCGTGACTACGCTACTTCCTTTACGATTGTTACGGGACACGCTAAAGAAGATAATGGAGTGGCTGGAATTAATTGGTCAGCCTTGGCCGGGGGTAGTGACACGATTGCTTTTTATATGGGAGTTGCCAACTTATCCCAAATTTGTGCTAAACTTATACAGCATGGTAAAAGTCCGACCACACCGGTTGCGGTTATCCAGTGGGGGACAACAGAATTACAGCATACCGTGACAGGTGACTTATCAACAATAGAGGAAATTGTAGATAAAGCCGGTATTAGCCATCCTGCGATCATTGTCGTTGGTGAGGTTGTTAGGTTAAGAGAAAAAATTAAGTGGTTTCAGGAACAAGGGGAAGGAGAGGTTGTAAAATGAGTAAATCTAATGGATTAGTTCTAGTATATACAGGAGATGGCAAAGGGAAAACGACTGCGGCCCTCGGCTTGGCAGTTCGTGCAACAGGAAGAGGAAAAAAAGTTTTGATGGTCCAATTCATTAAATCACCGGAGCGAACATATGGAGAACAGCTTGCATTAGAGAAAATTGGTATTGAGATTTATCAAAAAGGTTCTGGTTTTACATGGACAAAGACTCCAGAGGAACATCGTGAAGCGCTAAAAAATGCATGGGCATTTGTAAAGGAAAAAGTCTCAAGTGGGTCCTATGATGTGTTAATATTAGATGAGATTAATAATGCTCTAGCGATCGATACATTCCCTATTGACGATGTTCTTCCATTAAAGGAAGTCCTTGATTTTATTGAGAAGTATCGTGGAACGATGCATATTGTTTTAACAGGAAGAGCTGCAAAGAATGAAATTATTGAAGCGGCAGATTTAGTCACGGAAATGAAACCAATTAAGCATTATTATGATGAAGGAATTCCGGCAGTGAAGGGAATTGAATTTTAATGGCAATCATTGAAAAGCATGGCCATGGCGGAGATCTATTAACGGCACAAAACCTTTTTGGTATACCTCAAGACCAGATTCTTGATTTTAGTGCCAATATTAATCCCTTTGGCCCACCGGAAAGTGCGATGAAGGCCATCATAGATAACATACATACTATTGTTCATTATCCGGATCCGGTTCATCGCTGCTTAAGTACTAGGCTTGCCGAAAAGCTAAGTATTTCAGAAGAACAGCTAGTGATCGGGAATGGGGCTGCTGAATGTATGGCACTCGTTCTACTTGCCCTTCAGCCCAAATTAGTTGGTATTGTCTACCCATCTTTTTCAGAATATACAACCTTATCTAGTACATTGGGTGCAACGATTGAGCCGTGTTTTGGTTGTATAGAAAATAATTTTAAACCAGAAATGTCTGATTTATATCAGTTACTAGATAAAGTAGATTTAGTTTTTATCGGTCAACCGAATAATCCGACCGGTATTCTATATACGAAGGAAGAGCTAAGAAGCCTAGCAATGCAAGCCAGGAATACGAATACATATCTTGTTATCGATGAAGCGTTTATCGACTTTGTTCCTGTTCAGGAGAATTATACGATTTTAGATGAATTGAATCATTTTCCAAATATTATTATCATAAGATCGATGACTAAATTTTATGCGATTCCGGGTCTGCGCTTGGGCTATTCGATTTGTTCGGAGGAAGTGGCACTCCTGCTTAAGAGGAAGCAAGTAACTTGGAGTGTAAATAGTCTTGCATTGATCGCGGGTGAAGCATGCCTTCAGGAAAGTGGATATGCAGAAAAAACAATCGCGTTTATTGAAAGTGAAAGAGCTTATTTAATAGAAAGACTTGAAAAAGAGTTTAATTTTACGGTATTACCTAGTACGGCTAATTTTCTATTAGTAAGACTTCCGGCTTCAATGACGGCAAATGAGTTGCAATCAAAAATGGGGCAGCATGGAATTATGATTCGTTCCTGCTCGATGTACCCGGGACTATCAGAGCGGGATTTCCGTATTGCTGTTCGTACAAGGAAAGAAAATAATCAATTTCTTGAGGTACTAGAGAAAGTTGTTAAGAATTGGGGCGAAATAAAATGACAATAACTCTTGTAACCGGAGGAGTTCGCTCAGGGAAAAGTAGATTTGCTGAAACGCAGGCCAAAGAGGTAAGCCCCTCTGTTTTATATGTTGCCTTTGGAGTAAGTATTGACCATGAAATGGAACAAAGAATTAATAAACATCAGATTAGGCGTCCAAAGGAATGGGGATTACTAGAGGAACCATATAATCTGCTTAACGGAATTCACAGCTATCAATCTTATGATTGTATTCTAGTAGATAGTATAGATACATGGGTATCCAATCAATGTATTCGAATTCCCGAGGATCAGCTTAAAAACCCTGAATATCCAGCTGCGATTTTGCAAGAAACAAAAGAATGGTTAGTCCATATATCTGAGATTAATTGTTCCATTATTATCGTGACGAGCGAAACAGGCTTAGGAGGCGTGGCCATGTCTCCGCTTGGACGCTTTTTTCAAGATGTATTGGGAGAAATCAACCAACTTATTGCCGAACAAGCGGACGAGGTGTATGCGGTTATGTCTGGGATACCTTTGAGGATCAAGCCATGTTGAAGCCTTTGTTCAGTGCCATAGCTTTTTTATCTAGAATTCCGATTCCAAATATTTCTTTTACAAAAGAAAATTGGGAAAAAAGCCCCGCTTACTATCCGATTGTTGGTGCCATTATTGGTGTTTTCCTATTAATAGTAGCCAAAGGGCTTCACTTTTTCTTACCGGAAACGATCACAGCCTTTTGTATCGTGTTGTTTTGGATTTTTCTTACCGGTGGACTACATCTAGATGGCTGGATGGATTTAGCGGATGGGCTAGGAAGCAGTCGAACGCGCGAGCAAATGCTTGAAATAATGAAGGATAGCCGAGTTGGCGCTATGGGTGTCATTGCGGCGATTTTATTGATTGGTGGTAAAATGATTGTTACCTATGAATTAATAAAGCAGGGGGTAGTTATACCACTTCTGCTTGCACCGTTATTAGGAAGATTTATTATTTTACCTGCTATTAAATATTGGCCGTATCGCCAAAATGGTATCGCTGACGGATTAGGAAAATATATTTCCCATTTTACGATATTATTTCATTCACTATGGATTTTGCTCCTGACCTATTATTTAGTTGATTTGATGGGAGTCATCGTTATTTTAGTGTCCGCTTTATTAAACTTTCTATTTTTAGTTAATATTTATAAAAAACTTAAGGTATTAACTGGTGACTGTTATGGTGCGATCATTGAATGGGCTGAGGTTAATTTTCTGTTTTTATATCTATTAATTGGAAGGATTTTATAGTATGCGCATCATCTTGATCAGGCACGGACAAACAGATGAAAACAAAGAAAATCGCTATCTGGGGCACTTCGATTCTCCATTAAATAGTACGGGCAGAGAGCAGGTGGAAGGCTTGGCTGAAAGTCTGAAAAAACTGGAAGCACGGGGAATTTGTTATAGCAGCGATTTGTTGCGGGCGGTTGAAACAAGTAAAATCATCTGCCATGCTTTTTCACTGGATTTAAAGGTATACCCGGACCTTAGGGAGCTTCATTTCGGTGATTGGGATTGTCATACATATGATGAATTAAATGAAAAGAATTCTGTTGGTCTTCATCGTTGGATTTCAAATCCGTTTGAGTACTCACCTCCAAATGGGGAAACCCTTACCGAATTAGGGGCTCGAGTTGACCGCTGGGTTAAGCAGATCATTTTTTCAAATGGTGGAGAGGATTGTTTGGTTGTTAGTCATGGCGGTCCAATACGGTGGATTTTGAGTAAATGGCTTCTCCATGATGAATCGCAATTCTGGAATGTTCAAAACATCCGCCATGGGGAAGGGCTCATTCTTGAAGTTGATGTGATAAGGAATATATGGAAGCATAAGGGGAATATCTAAATGTTATTATCAATCTCTATCATAATTGCCTATATTTTTGACCGACTCATTGGAGACCCGAGAGCCCTGCCTCATCCAGTTGTGCTAATTGGAAATTGCATCTCTAAACTGGAAAAGATAATTCGAAAGTGCGAATTTAAAAATTTGAAGATGGCTGGATTACTATTTCCTTTATTGATTGTAGGGGGAACCTACTTGATCGTTTCTTTACTATTAGAGCTTAGTAAACTAGTTCATCCGTTCTTATTTTTATTCATCCAAATCATACTTATCTCTTCTACAATCGCGACAAAAGGATTAGCAGATGCTGGTTTAGGAATCTATCATTTGCTTGGTAAAAAGGACTTGGAACAAGCGCGCTACTCGTTATCTATGATTGTGGGAAGAGATACAGAGAATCTAGGTGAGGTGGAGATCACTAGAGGTACGGTTGAAACCGTAGCTGAAAATATTGTAGATGCTATCATCTCGCCTTTGTTTTTTGCGTTAATAGGTGGTGCCCCACTGGCTATGGCTTACCGAGCAACGAATACATTAGATTCGATGATTGGTTATAAAAATGAAAAATACAAAGACCTAGGCTGGGCTTCCGCTAGGCTTGATGATATATTAAATTTTATTCCTGCAAGAATCACAGGATTATTGCTGATTGTGGCAAGTTTGTTGTTACGATTAGATGCAAAAAAAGCATTAACGATTATCATAAGAGATGCGAAGCTCCATCCGAGTCCTAACAGCGGTATACCTGAATCGGCAGTTGCAGGTGCCCTTCAAATCCAACTTGGGGGAACCAACTATTATAAAGGGATTCCTTCCCACCGGGCTGTAATGGGAGACTCACATAGACCATTGCAGGCAGATGATATCCTAAAAACAGTTAAGATGATGAAAACATCTGTCAATGTTTTTATTGGAATGATTCTCTTGGGAGTTCTAGTGGGTGTTTTGGTATGAAGCTTGGAGTAGGAAAATGCAACGGTACATTTGGAGAGCTTATCCAGGGGGTCATCGGTGATTCTCCTTTTTTAGTTTCATTGCCGATTGAAATGGGAAGTTCAGCTTTATTTCTTCCAAACCCAAAATCAGAAAAAATATCAATCTTGTCCTTAAGCGCAAAACCAAAATCAGAACGGGCCTGTCAATTATTATTACGTAAGTATAATATTCAGACTGGCGGTAAACTTTTAATAACCTCTGATCTTCCAGAAGGTAAGGGAATGGCAAGTTCTTCCGCTGATTTAATGGCAAGTCTTCGAGCTGTAGCACAGACACATTCATTGCCGATTAATGAAAGTGTTCTTTCAGAAATCACCAGCACGATCGAGCCTACTGATGGAATTATGTATTCGGAATTGGTTGCCTATGATTATATTAACGGTCGGTTAATTAAAGTAATTGGACAACTTCCAAGAATGATTTTACTTGGAATCGATACGGGGGGAACGGTAGAAAGTACTATTTTTAATCAAATTCCAAAAAACTATAGTACTGAGGAAAAACAATTATTCTCAAAGGCCCTATATTTATTAAAGGAGGGTATGCAGAAAAAAGAACTTTCCTTCATATTCGAAGCTGTAACAATGAGTGCAAAAATTAACGAAAAACGGTTAGCCAAACCTTTCTTCGAGGAAATAGTTAAAATAGCAGAAGAAAATAACGGTGGAGTAGTAATTGCGCATAGTGGCACGGTTATCGGAATTTTACTGTCTCCTGATATATCGAAGCAGGAGCTCCGCATCATAATAAAAAAGGTAGAAGAAACAACAAGAAAAAAAGTAAATATTTATATGGTTGGGAAGGATTGAATATAAAAAAACGGTGTATCAGTCGAAATTCGACTGAACACCCCATATTTATATTCTATTTTTATAAACTGGATGAAGAGAAATCATTAACGAAATTGCTAAAATGATGAATATGCTGTTTCATTCTTTCAGCAGCCAATTTTGAATCTTTTTGTTCAATCGCCTCAAAAATTCCAAAAAGGTCCAAGATCAACCCTTTCTTTAATTCAGCAGGGCAATCCATATTTGTAAAGTAAGGTGTTAACGACAATGTGATCGCTTTTATCGTAGTAATAACCATACGATTATGAGTCGCTTCGGCAATGGCTTCATGAAACTTAAAATCTTGTTCATAAAAATGCTGATCAGAGAGCGTGACTTCTTTACTTGGGAGGCATGCCTTTAAATTTTTTAGATCAGCTTCTGTCCTCCTTAAAGCTGCCAAGGAACATGCTTTTAATTCGACAGTTTCTCTTACTTCGATTACTTCATCTATCGTCATACCTTCAAGGCTAAGTGAAAGGGTAATAAAATCACTAATATCACTTACAAGATCATTCAGATTAATTTCGGAAACGAAATGTCCTCCCTTTGCCCCTGATTTTGTCACAATTAATTTAGATGCACTTAAAATTTTAATGGCATCACGAATGGTCGGTCTGCTTACTTGAAATTGATCGGCCAGCTCCTGTTCGGAAGGAAGCTTGTCGCCAGGGTTTAAATCTCTGTTAATAACGGCAGTTCTTATTTGATCTGCAATTTGTTCCGATAAGGTTAATAGTTTTTTATGTTTTAATGTCATGGCCATCCTCTCAATCTTTGATTTTTTGAAAATATTCTAAATGTAAATTTTTAAAACAATTGTAGTAGATATGGTAATTATAATATTTCAAAAATTCAAAATCAAAAATATTAAAGTTAAGACTATTTTCACAGGCTAATTTGTAAAAAAATAATTACTGTGAAAAATTAATTTTCAACTGCAACTTCATGAAAAGGGAGCAAGAAAAAGGATTGTAAGCTACTGAAAATTTAATTTATTTAAAGTTTTAATATACATATATAACAACACCTTTAAATGTAAAAATAATGAACATTTAAAGCTATTTACAATTGATACAATGATGGACTATTATTCAATTATTCATTTTTAATATTTTGAAAATTAACAAAATTGGAAAAGGGGTGCAAACGGTGATTATTACTGTTGAAAAATCAGAAAGGGAGTATCGATTAAGCCAAGTAAGATCTCTCTTAAAGAAAAAAGAATATAAAGCTCTATTATTTGTAGCTGACTCTTATCTAGGCAAAAAAGGTTCATTGCGATACTTATTTGATAATCATTTAATTCACCGATATGGATATGGTCTTATTTTAGATGATACCCAGTATCAAATTCTTCCATCAGGATTGCATTGGTGTACAGATCGCCGAGTGCCGGATACATTGTTTCCTAAGGACCATGAAGCACTCGAAGTAGTCAGAAGGTTAAAACAACACAATGTGCAAAATGGGAAAATTGGCGTTGTTGGATTGAATAATACAATGAAATTAGAGGATTTTAAGTTTTTACAACGAGAGCTCCCGGAAATTCAATGGGAGGATGCCAGTATTGCGTTTGAAGAAGTTCGCTCTATTAAGAGTGAAGCTGAAATTAATGGAATCAAAGAGGCCAATCGGATCATCGAAGAAGGCTTTGATAAAATTATTGAAAATATTAGGAGTGGAATGACAGAAGAGGAAGCGGTTTCAGTTGCTTATTCCACTGTCCATGCGCTGGGAGCGAAGGATACACTATTCCTTACACTTTCAAGTGAGAACCCAGGCGAGGTTGAACCGTACTTCTTAAATCCAAGACCTCGAGTTATTAAAGAAAATGATTATCTGATCGTCTCCCTTGAAATTACTGGACCTTCGGGACACTGGGTGGAACATTCACGGATGTTTTGTTTTGGAGAACGTGATGTGGAAATGGAAAAAATGGCAGGCCTCGTTGCCAAAGGAATTGAGTACGCTGAACACGCGATGAAACCAGGTGTAAAAGTAACCGACATTCAAGCAGAAGTAGAAAAAATTGCTGCAGCAGAAGGTGCTTTATGTGGTCATTTGACTGGACACGCCATTGGTATGGATGTTATTGAGCGCCCATTTGTTGCCAGACCAGCTGAGCTTTCATTCATAGGGGTAGAGGTGCCTACAGGTGATGATGAACAGCTGTTGTATTTGCAAGAAGGGATGGTTATTAGTTTCCATCCACAAATAATGAATCGGGAAATGAATAAATCAGCCTATATGTCAGATGTTTTTGTTATTACAAAGGATGGAGCCGAACGATTATCTAACCGCAGTCATGAAGTTATTTTAATTAAGGGAAGGTGAAGTGAATGAAATATCGTATTGGTATTGATGTAGGAGGTACATTTACTGACTTTTTGCTAACTGATCAGGAAGGGAATTCAAGCGTATACAAAACATTATCTACACCTAGTGATCCTACAATTGGTTTTTTTAATGGACTAACTGAAATGGCGCAAGATTATCAAATGGATCTTAAAGAATTTATTCAAAAGATTGAATTAATTGTTCATGGAACAACGGTAGGAACAAATGCAACTCTTACGTATAATGGGGCCAAAACAGCATTGCTAACAACAAAGGGTTTTCGCGATACGTTAGAGATGCGTCAAGGTCTAAGACCAGATGCTTACAACAATCAATATGTTTCACCGAAAGCATTTGTACCTCGACATCTACGGCTCGGGATTGAGGAGAGGGTGGATTATAAAGGTCAGGAGGTAGCACCTTTATCAGAACAAGACATTCATGACGCCATCGATTATATCCGTGAGCAAGGAGTTGAAGCGATTGCCATCAGTTTTATGCACTCGTATGCTAACGGAGAGCACGAGTTAAGAGCCGGTGAAATTGTTAGAGAAAAGCTGCCCCATCATTATGTAACCCTATCAAGTCAACTTGTGCCGCGCTCTCGCTTATATGACCGAACTAGCACAACGGTTCTGAATTCATATATTGGACCTATCATTCAAAACTACTTAACTAACTTAACAAGAAAACTAGAAGATTACTGCTTTGACGGCACCTTACTAATTATGCAATCCAATGGCGGCGTTGCTACTCCGGCAGCAACGATTTTAAAAGCAGCTAATACTTTATTATCTGGACCCGCTTCAGCTCCAGTTGCAGGAAGCTGGTACTTGAAGCCACATGGAATAATGGATGCATTAACGATGGATATGGGCGGAACTAGTTTTGATGTAGCCCTTATTAAAGATGGTTATCCGTTAATCCGTACAGAGGGTGAAATAGCTGATTGGCCGATAAGTCTGCCAACGGTTGATATTCATACAATCGGTTCAGGCGGGGGGTCCATTGCATGGGTAGATGAAGGTGGCTTACTCCATGTAGGTCCACAAAGTGCTGGTGCATATCCTGGTCCTGTCTGCTATGGGTTTGGGGCCGAATTACCAACAGTTACAGATGCAAATTTAGTGCTTGGTTATTTAAATCCTAACTATTTTTTGGGTGGAAAAATGAAGCTCGATGTAGAGCAGGCGAAACAGGCTATTAAAAAGCAAGTAGCGGATAAATTAGGATTAAGCGTGGAAGAAGCTGCCCAAGGTATCATTGATATGGTCAATGTTAATATGGCAAATGGCATTCGTGAAATCAGTACGAAAAGGGGCTATGATCCACGGGAGTTCCCGTTAGTTTGTGCTGGTGGTGCCGGTCCGCTTCACGCTGCTGCAATAGCTGAAGAACTTGACAGCACACTTGTTGTTATTCCAAAAGAATCCTCGATATTCTGTGCGGCCGGAATGCTCATGTCAGATTTAAGACATGATTTTGTAAAAGTAAATCGTGCATCTACTAGAGAAATAGAATTAGACCAAATTAGTGATATATTCCAACAGCTTGAGGACCAAGGTGCCAAGGTGCTTAGCGGTGATAGTGTAAGAGAAGAGGAAATGCAGTTCCAGTATAGCTTGGATATGATGTATGTTGGTCAGTATTTCCAAGTGAATGTTCCTTTCACTGCAGAAGAAATGAAAACGATTACAATCACTTATATCGAAGAAAAGTTCCATAAATGGCATGATCAATTATTTGGCTACAGTACACCGGAGATGGAGGTTGAAATTGTTAATTTCAATCTATCAGCCTTAGGAATTACGAAAAAACCTAATATGAAGCATACCGAATATCGCAGCAACTCAGCTGAACATGCTTATAAAGGAAAACGCCCAATGTCACTTGGTGATCACGGTAAGTTAGTGGAAACACCAGTGTATGATGGAGAGGTTCTTGTCCATGGTAACCATATTAGTGGACCGGCGATTATCGAACAGAAAGTAACTACGATCATTGTCTCTGCTTATTTTAATGTAATTTGTGATAAAAATGACAATTACATTATGTATAGTAAAAAGATGGATACAGAAGCTGTCAAACACTTTATCGAAGAGAACAGAGGTGTCATTTATGAGTGAGAACAAGAAAGTTGCTATTAACCCAATTCTTGCATCGGTCATTCAACGTCGTTTAAACGCCGTAACACATGATATGGCCAAAGTGCTGCAGCAGACATCCCGCTCCCCAGTGTTCAATGAGGCTGGTGATTTCGTAACAGGATTATTCGATCATCAAACGAGAATGATGGAGCAAAGTGCCAATATCCCCATCATTGGGTTCGGGGCTCAGCCAGCATTACCGTATATTATGGAGTTTTTCAAAGACGACCTTTATCCGGGAGACGTCATTGTCCACAATGATGTGTATGAAGGGGGAAATCAAACCCATGATGTAGGAATCTATAAACCAGTTTTCTATCAAGATGAACTAGTAGGTTGGACAGTCAGTAAAGGGCATTTAACAGATTTAGGAGGTGCCACTGCTGGTGGTTATAATCCACAGCATACAGAAGTTTGGCAGGAAGCGATTCGGATTCCCGGTGTGAAAATCATTGAAAAAGGGAAGATCAGACGTGATGTATGGAAAATGCTGTTTGCCAATGTTCGGGTGAAAATCGTAGAAGAAGATGTAAAAGCGATGATAGGTGCATGTAATATTGGGGAACGTGGTCTATTAAAAGTAGTCGAAAAATATGGCTTGGAAACTTTCCGCAGCCACTTGGACTATATTATAGAAGCAACTGAAAAACAAACGAAAGAAATTATTCGCAGATGGAGACCTGGCACTTATTATGGTGTTAGCTATATGGTGTCAGATGGCGTTGACCCACTACGGAAATATAAAATTGCAGTTAAAATTACCATTAATGATGACGGAAAAGTAAAAATGGATTTTACAGGTACAGATAAACAGGCACCTGGATTTACAAATATGCCTCCTGCAGGAGCGAAAGCAGCATGTGCAATTGCATATTTAATGCTAATTAATCCGGGAACAGAGATTGCCCAAAATGAAGGGTTATTTTCCTCATTGGATTGCTATTTTCCAAAGGGTAGTATATTAAATCCTAACTTCCCGGCAGCTACAATCGTTGGAAACCAAATTGCAGATGTTTTATTAGAGGCGATTATGAATGCGCTAAAAGATGCTGTACCTGATCAAGTGACAGCTGGCTGGTGTAAGGCCTGTCCACCAGTATTTACTGGAACAGATCCTCGTAAAAATGAACCCTACTTTGATTTTGGGTTTATGGCAAAAGGCGGTCAAGGTGCGTTGGAAGGATTTGATGGTTTCAATGGAATCGGATTTGCCGGTGCGGCAGGTTGCATGAGATCACAGGATCCCGAAATGTTGGAAATAAAAGATCCTTTCTTCATGGAAGCGTATGAGTATTTGCCAGACTCTGCCGGTGCAGGGAAGTACCGTGGCGGGTATGGTACCTATGTGAAAATCCGCATCGATGGTGACAACAATGCCGTTGGAACACTTGGTGATGGAATGGAATATGAGGGAGCTAAGTTACCACATGGATTATTTGGAGGCCGGGAAGGTATGAGTAATAATTATCTCCTCTATCTTCCTGATGGAACTATACAAAAGGTAGGTTCCAAAGACATGGTATTCCAAGTGCCCAAAGGGACCTGGCTTGAAATGTATTGTGGCGGTGGCGGTGGCTACGGTTCACCGATCTTGCGTGATATCAATAAGGTTCAAGAGGAAGTATCAGACGGACTTTTATCAATCGAGAAAGCGAAAAATGAGTATGGGGTAGAAGTGGACCCGAAGACAGGAAAAGTAAATCTCGAAGCTACTAATCTATTAAGAAAGCAATTGTTATCATAACAAAGCGGTTGTTTTTGTAAGTTTTCCTAGTAAGGTGACAGGCCTTACAAACAAATTGTAGGAGTCTGTCACTTAGGAGAAATCAGATTCATTGGTAGAGAGGAGATTTCAGATGTCACAAAAATTAGAAAACATGATGGAGGACTACTCGCTTGAGGCTGTTCCAGCTGAAATGAGGAGACCGTGGAAGGATCTTGCCGCTGTAGGTGTAGGAATTGGGTCCAGTCTTGCTGTATTACTCACTGGTGGGCTTGTAACGTTTATGGCTGGATTTTGGATGGGAATGCTCGCAGCATTTATAGCATTTCTTGTCAGTACTTTTTTCACCATATCATTAGGTGTGATCTCATTTCGCGACGGTTTTTCAAGCAATATCATTTCTAGGGCGTATGCTTTCGGCACAAGAGGTTCCGCCATCGGTTCCTTAATTTGGGCTTTTATGATTATCGGTTTTCTTGGAATGGAAAGCGTATTAATAGGAAACTCGATATTCTTTTATTTTGATATAGAACCTACATTCACTATCAAGCTTATCTTTTACTTAATTTTAACTGCTATCTGGATTGTCCTATCATTATTTGGTAATAAATTAGTTTCTCGTGTAGCAGAGATTATGATTCCTTTGCTGTTTTTAATGTTACTTTTTATGGTGTTTTTATTAATGAAACAAGGCTCATTAGTAGAAGCAGTTACCCACGGTATTCTTGTTCCTAATATGACGACTAGTCAAGGCTTTGCAATTGCCTTAAATGCTACGGTTGTTTTGGCAGGACTACTAGCAATTGTTGTTGCGGATTTTACAAGATTTTCAAAGTCAACTAAAGATGTCGTAAAAGTAAGTGTGGCTTCAAACTTCTCTCTATTTGGTGTGACGATGTTTTTTGGAGCGGTCATTACTTATTTCGGTTATCAATTAACTAACGATTATTTCTTAAAACAAGGAATGGATCCTGCTGCAGCAGGGATGGCTGCGATTACAAATCCGGGTATTACCCTAGTTCTAGCGGGAGGTTTTTGGGGGTTATTAACGATTATTTTTTCGCAGTCAAAAGTGCAGGTTGGGAATTCTTACGAAGGAGCGCTGGCGCTTGTTAACTTGTTTGATACTGCCTTCAATTGGAGACCTGGCAGAGCCGTGATGGTTGTTTTAGCCAATATTATTTCTCTTGTTTTCATCTTTGGAAACATCTTACATTATATTGAAGCGTTTTTAACAATTGGCAGTGTGTTGTTATGCGTGTGGGTAACGATTGTGTTAACAGATTATTATGTCGTAAGGGGAACATTGAAGTTTGGCCAAAAAGGTATTGTCAATCTTGACGACATTCCTGCGGTAAATTGGATTGGGTTACTTACGTTAGTTGTAAGTACCTTTACCGGTATGGCCTTTTACCAACAAAATTGGTTCCAAGTACCTTTTATAATCTCAACGGTATGTGCCTTTGTCCTATATCTTGGATTGAATTATTTAAAGAGCCAGTTTACTTCTTCTAAGAAAAATAATTTGAATAATATTTCAGGTTAATTTTCTAAACAAATTCATCAACTATATTTTTTAATATAAGAAATTTATTAAGAGCTGGGAGAGATGAAGGATGTCCATTAATTTCGAATTAACAGCGGAGCAAAAGAAATGGAAGGAGCTTTGCAAAGAGTTGGCACAAGATTTTGCTTTACGTGCCGATGAGCATGACAGAAACCGCACTTCACCGGTTGAGAACTATCAAAAACTTTATGAAGCAGGCTTGTTTGGACTTACAATTCCAAAAAAATATGGAGGACTTGGTTCTGGTTTTCTAGGTTATACAATTGCTATTGAGGAATTAGCACAAGGCTGTGCAGCAACAGCGATGTCATGGAATATGCATGCAGCAGGCACAGCAGCCATCATGGAAAATCCAGACATCCCCGAAGACAAGAAACAAGAAATCGCTGATCTTGTCATTAAGGAAGGGAAATTAATTTGTCAATCTGTATCAGAACCAACATCGTCCAGCTTAATCGGGCAATCATACACACCTTCATTGATCGCTAAAAAAGTAGATGGCGGCTATATATTAAACGGAAGGAAAGCGTTTGCATCAATGTTTGAAGCAAGTGATTATGTGTACATTTTCGCGCATCCAGAGGAAAGTTCAAATCCGCAAAGCAGTATTGGCTTCTTCATCTCAACGAAATCAGAGGGAATTAATGTCATTGATGTATGGGACACGTTAGGAATGCGTGCCACTCGCAGTAATACAGTTGAATATAATGATGTTTTTGTACCGGAAAATGCTGTGCTCCATAAAACAGAGGCCTTTTTAGAATCATTCATCTTCAAAAATGCAGCTTGGGCATTTGGAACATTTGCATCAATGTATTATGGAATTGGTCGCGGTATTGCAAATTGGGTGAAAGAAACGCTAACTACCCGTAAACCAAAAGGATATGCTCAGCCAATGGCTTATCATCCTGCAATGCGTTTACGTGCTGGAGAAATTTTCTCTGAAATGGAAGCGGCTAGATTAATGGTTTATTATGCAGCCTGGACACATGATACGAAAGGGCCTGGACCAGAAACGTACGCAGCTTGTCTGCGAGCTAAATATATTATGATGCAAGCAGTTAGCGCAACCGTTCGCTCAGCATCAATTGCTTGTGGTGCCCATGGATTAGTAAAAGGCTTACCGTTTGAAAGAATGGTTCGTGATGCGTTTACCGCACCAATTATGCCGCCGAACGAGGATGCGGTTCTTGACCAAATCGCCGTTATCGATTTAGGACTTAATCCTGAAGATTTACCAGCATTCTTAAAGGAGGAAATTTGTAATGCAGAACCAGCAGAGATTAGCTAATAAGGTCGCAATTATTACTGGAGCAGGCAGCGGAATTGGCAGAGCAACAGCCCTAAGATTTGCTGAAGAAGGAGCAAAGTTAGTATTGAATGATATTAGCCATGCTAGATTAGAAGAGGTAGCTGCAGAATTAGATTGTCCGGACAGATGTGAACTTGTAAGTGGTGACGTTTCTTCGGAAGCAACTGCGCAATTATTGAAGGATACAGCTCTAGAGAGTTTTGGACGGATTGATATTCTAGTTAATAACGCAGGTATTCATTGGATTCAAGATATAACCGAAACAACGGTGGATGATTTCGATCACGTAATCAATGTTAATTTGAAAAGCATGTTTTTAAACTGTAAAAATGTCATCCCTGAAATGATTAAACAAGGGAATGGTGGAGCTATTGTTAATTTGAGTTCTGTTTCAGGCTATGTCGGCCAAGAAATGATGGGCAAGAGTACATTCCTATATAACATGACAAAGGCGGCGATTTTACAGATGAGCCGGTCACTGGCGACTCGCTATGCAAAAGAGGGCATTCGTGTTACTTGTGTTGCCCCAGGGGTGACAAAGACAAATCAAATTACAACTGAGCATACTTCGGATTTAGAAGGATTTTGGCAGGCAGTTGAAGGAGTTCAACCGCTTGGAAGATACGCAGATCCAAGGGAAATTGCGAATTGTATCGTATTTTTAGCGTCTGATGAAGCGTCCTTTGTAACGGGCTCTTCCTTAGTCGTTGATGGTGGTTATTTAGCTCTTTAATTACTGAACTATGAAAAATGAGGTAGGTGGAAATCATGAATCAACAGAATATAAATGAACACAATTGGGATGTACTCATTAAACATGATCGAGTTCATCAGAAATTGTATACTGATCCAACTATATTTGCAGAGGAAATGACGAAAATCTTTGGGATGACATGGGTTTATTTGGCTCATGAAAGTGAAGTGCCAAATGTAAATGATTATAAAACGGGCTACCTTGGCAGCCGCCCGATAATTGTTGTCAGGGATCGCAATGACGAGTTCCGGGTTTTGTTTAACCGCTGTACACACCGTGGGGCCACAGTTTGTCGCAATGATCGTGGTTCCGCCAAGGTGTTCACCTGCCCGTACCATGGCTGGAATTTTAAAAATAACGGAGAACTGGCTGGTGTACCATGGCCTAAAGCATACGGTGATGATTTTGATACTAGTGAATGGGGGTTGAAACAAGCGAGAGTGGAAAGCTACCGTGGCTTTATTTTTGGAACTTTAAATCTTAATGCTCCGAGTCTCGTCGACTATTTAGGTCCTGCTAGAGAATTACTCGATCAATGGCTTGATCGTTATGATGGGAAGAAACTAGTAGTCGGCAACGCTCACCGCATGATCTATAAAGGAAATTGGAAATTAACGTATGATAACGCAGCGGATGGATACCATGTGTCTTTTTCACATCGTTCTTTATTTGAAACAGCGGGACGAATGGGAGAGGACAAGGATATGTCTTATTTTGCCGAAAGTCCGGATTATGGACCGATGGTTGTTCAGTATCTTGGCAATGGCCATACGTTCATCGATCAACGTCCTAACTATAAAAATATTGGTGATTTCTGGAAACAACAGCGTCCGCAACCAGGCAGAGAAGTATATGAAGAAATGATTAGAGAGCGGTACCAAGAAGAAGCTGATGCCTTGTTAGATCAAGCGATCGGTGCTCAAATGAATCTTAACATATTTCCAAACCTCTGCTTAATTGGAAATCAAATTCAAGTGATCCAGCCGTATGCGGTGGATAAGACAGAGTTGACCTGGTATTCAACGACGGTAGACGGGTTGCCGGAAGAAATCAATATGCTGAGAATGCGTACGCAAGAGGATTTTCCCGCTTTTGGTGAGCCTGATGATATGACTAATTTTGAAGAATGTCATCTTGGCTTAACGATTCCTGAGGTGGAATGGGTTCATACCGGTCGCGGCTTAGGAATACCGGATCGTCAAACAGTCGACGAACGCGGTGTTGTCTCAGGTCCTGTTACAGATGAATTGCATATCCGTAATTATTATCAAGAGTGGAAACGACTTATGGGCCAGCCGTCACTAAAAACTCTTTGTGAAAATGTTAAAGGAGGTGTGTCATCAGTATGATAAAGGATAGTTCAAAAGTATCCTATTATATGAATGATGAATTCTACTCTGGACTGTTGGATGGATTGAAGGATTGGGATACTGAAACGGGTAAAGCAACTCAAAAGGTATGCCGTGAAATTGAACAATTTTTGTTTCGTGAGTCACGATTAGTTGATGAAGGTAAACTGGAAGATTGGCTTGATTTGTTCGGTTTTGAATGCCTTTATTGGGTGCCGATTACACCTGGAGGTGGAAACCCACTGAAGGAAGTTTCCCATGCCTTTGATGACAGGAGACGGCTTGAGGATCGAATTTATCGACTTCGTACCGGCTATGCTTATTCGCAAATTCCAGCTTCACGCACACTTCGGATGTTAAGTAACATCGAAGTATGGAAAGATGGCAAGGAGGATTTAGTTCGTGTACGGGCAAATTTCATGCTAACTGAGTTAAGAGCAGGCAAACAAAAACTATATTCCGGTTGGAATGGCTATCGTCTGAAAAAAGAAAATGGTGTATGGAAAATAAACGTTAAACAAGTTAATTTAATTGATAGCGACCAAGGTCATGAAAATATGACATTTATCCTCTAAAATAGACAGAAAATTACAAATACTAAATAAAAAAGGAGACGGTAAAAATGAGAGAAATGTTAAAAATAAGTACTGAGGGTTTTATCTGGCGCCATAATTTATGGAATGAGGAGCAAGTAAATGCCATTCAGAGGATTCTCAAAACAATTGAGGAAAAAAATCTGCGCCTTATACGAGTTGCATGGGCTGACCAGCACGGTATTTCGAGAGCAAAAACATTAACAATCCCCGCTTTTATGAGTGCTCTTAAGGATGGCATTGATTTTAATACGGGTCCTCTCTTTTTTGATACAGCCAATGCGATTGTGTTTAACCCGTTTATTAAAGGTGGCGGATTCGATCTTGAGGAATTGACGGGCTGTCCAAACTATACACTTGTACCAGACCCGCTTACGTTCAAGATTCTTCCTTGGGCTCCAAATACCGGTTGGATCTTATCGGATGCTTACTTAAAAACAGGTGAAATACTCCCGTTTGATAGCCGCCAAATTTGTCGTAAGGCACTAAAAGAATTAAATGAAAAAGGCTATGACTTAGTTTCAGGACTTGAAGTAGAGTTTTCATTAACGAAAATAGTCAGTGATGAGATTAATCCAGAATTATTAGGAGCACCGGGCTCTCCTGGTCAGCCTCCCAAAGTTCGACCAGTGGCAAGAGGATACCAGTATCAGTTGGAAGCACATAATGATGAAATCGATGAGGTCATTCAACTTATCGTCGAAAACATTGAAGCGCTTGGGCTACCATTACGTACGATTGAAGATGAGTGGGGACCTAGCCAAATTGAAGTAACATTTGCGCCTATGCGTGGAATCGAAGCGGCAGATGCAATGCTGTTATTTAGAACAGCTGTTAAACAAATTTGTAAAAGACATGGCTATTTAGCAACGTTTATGTGCCGACCTTCCATCCCAGGATTTTTCTCAAGTGGTTGGCATTTGCATCAATCCTTAGTAGATGTGAATACAGGTGAGAATCTGTTTATGCCGGAAGTTGAAACAGAGTCATTATCTGTACTTGGAAAGCACTATGCTGCGGGGATTTTGAAGAATGCTAGGGCGGCAACGGTATTTACAACACCAACGATTAATGGTTATAAGCGCTTCAAGCCGAATTCATTAGCGCCTGACCGTGCAGGATGGGGCGTTGACAATCGTGGAACGATGATTCGCGTTTTAGGAGGATATGGAGACAAGGCGACCCATTTTGAAAATAGAGCTGGTGAACCAGCTGCGAATCCGTACTTATATTTTGCATCACAGATTTTTGCAGGATTAGATGGAATTGAAAATCGCTTAGATCCAGGACCTGCAAGTAGTGAAGCCTATATGGACCAGAGGGAATTGATTCCAAAAAGCCTGCAGGAAGCGGTAGATTCATTGCGTGAAAATGGAACATACCAAAATAAGATGGGAAAGATGTTTGTTGATTATATCATTAGAATGAAGGAAAGTGAAATCTCTCGTTATATGGCATACGTAGAAAATGAGAAGGTTGAAGACTATCAAAATATTGTAACAGAATGGGAGCATAAAGAGTATTTTGAAAACTTTTAATACTGATACTATCGATTTGAAAGTAGAGGTGGCAGGATGATGACAGAAAGAGAACAAGCAAATATTGAAAATACGGATGTTGAATTACAAAAACAAATCCAACGTCTTCAGAAAACCATTCAGATATATGAGCAGTTAGCTGAAGCAGTCCGCACCGCTGCAGTCATCGATAGAAGCATTTATACAGGTGAACGGGATAACGATTGGCTTTCCATAGATCGAGATGACTATGTCAAAATCATGGCTATTATTTCTCAACTTGATATCTGGAAGCCTTGGAATCACACGATCCAACCGCGGATCACAAAGTAAATTAGATTCCCATCAGGGAGCTCCTCTGATGGGGGTTTTATCTGTTTATATCGAGATTATAAATGAAGGAGTGGGAATGGATGTGTGAATTATTTACGGTTAAATCCGATGAAAATATACCAATTGAATGGATTTTTCATTATGCAAAGCTACTTGAAGAATATGGGTTTGCTGGATTTGGCTGGGGCATGGCATGGAAATGTGAAGATGGACAGATTCGAAGATATCGTGCGATAGAAGGTGTGAGAAATGATATTCTTGCCCCACAAACTTTGAAAGGGATTGTATCCAAAGAATACCTTGTTCATTTGCGCAGACCAAGCTTAATGAAATCAATGGCATTTAACAATTCCCAACCGTACTTAAATGAAGATCAGTCACTCGCTTTTGCACACAATGGCTATTTTAAAAATCATGATCAATATCGTTCTTTTTACGCAAATGAATTGGCAGGTACTTCTGATAGTGAAGTAGGATATCGATATTATTTAATGAAGCTTAATGAACAAAAAGACCCGATTATTTCTCTTGAATTAACACATCAGATATTGGAGGGGAATGCAAACCTTATTGCATTTCGAAAGAATGAAGTGACTCTTTTATATGCAGGAAATAATGATAACAAGATGTATACCTTTAATCTTGGTGGTGTCAGATGTGCATCAACTTCTCTCCATAGTCAGGACGACTATTTATTCCAAGCAATTTTTCCGACAGCTACTAATATAAAACAAATCCCATTATTTACTGGGTGTGAATTAACTTTTGGCCAATTAGAAAATAAAAGCTACAAAGAGAGTTCAATGAAGTAGATTTAAGAAACGCATTTCTAAAGGAGGAAAAATAATGGTGAATTCAACTTAAGCGGGTAAAGAGTGATCCTCGACCAGCAAGCGATATCCTATTTACGCCTGCAATTGATTTAGAAAATGCTAAAGCAGAAATACTGGCATTAAAGAGTCAGGCAATTGAAAAAGAGCGGAGTGTTGATGTTCTTACGTTCTCACATGTAATTTGTCGTCTGACCGAGGAGGAAGCCCTCCAATATTGGGATTATGCTGCTAGAACGAATGCGGATTGGACAGCTGTAGAAAATGTCATTAAAATGCAATTTGCCAATTGTTATTCGTTCCCACATGAAGTTTTACATTTATTGCGTGAACGTTTTGCTTTAGGACATGGAGGATTTCCATTGGTTGGGACACCAGAACAGGTTGCCGATGGAATAACAGCACTTGCCGAAGTAGGATTTAAGGGAACTACTTTATCGTTTGTTGACTACAATGATGAATTCCCATATTTCCGTGATCATGTATTGCCAATTCTTACTGAACGTGGGCTGCGTGGAGATGGAAATAGAAATAGTTCAAGTTTGAACATCTCAAAGCAATAACGAAGAGTAAAAGGAGTGTTTTCAGCATGTCAAAAATTAAAGAAAAATTAACTAAAGAGTTAATAGATTTTTTACAAGGTGAAAGAATTATTTCTCTCATTACTGTGGATAAAGAAACAAAAAAACCTACAGTCAGTACGATTTCTTGGTTATTTGCGCATGAAAGTGGTGAGAAAATTAAGTTTGCATTAGGCCATAAATCCTCAAGTATTGAAAATATTGAAAATGATCCATATATAGTTCTTAATGTAGTTGGTCCTGAAAGTTGTTATGAAATAAAAGGTACCGGAAATGTTTCGGAAATAATGCAAGGAACAATGAAGTTTAGAATAGTAACAGTAGAGATCGATAGTGTAGAAGATGTCATTTTTTATGGCGGGAAAATTAATGCGGTACCAGGATATGAAAAAACATATGATGCTGAACTTGCTAATAAAATAGATCATGAGATTTACAGTGAATTAAAAAAATAAGGAATGGTGAAAAAGAATAAAAGTTTGAAGATATACAAAAGGGTCTCAGCTAATAAACAGCTAAGACCTTTTGATTTGACGTATATGAAAAAATACTAGCATCAGTTACGTATTATTTTGTTAAATTCTGAAAGTATTCACTCTATATCAATTGTCCCTTTTTTTCGAATTGAAAGAGGTCGAGGATCGCATGCTGTTTAGAAAACAAAAGGAAATTTAGGTCAAATCAGCTTGATATTTATTTACAAATTAATTGTCTTGACAAAGGGATACATTACAGTTGTGAACGATTGAACATTGGACCGTTGAAGTGGCGGTCTATTTCTTTTTGTTTAGTATTTTTATAGAATAGATTTATTGGCGATACTAAATATAAATTATACAAGTTTAATATTACACTTAGGAGGGGAAATGGATGGACCAAAATATATTGGTTATGGTATCAATGGTGATAAATGTTATTATGCTTATTTTGCTATTGATCGTTATGAATATGGTGTCCAAGCAAAAATCTAATAAAATACAAGCTTCTTTATCTTTGATAGAAAAAGCTCAAGAAAGGCTGGAACGAATAGTTAGGGAGGATATTGGCCAAGTTAGACAGGAGATGGGGCTGTCAACGAAGCAAGCCCGTGAGGAATTAACGACACTATTAAACACTCTGAGTCAAAATGTCATGACGACGATAAATCAAATGGCATTTCAAAATAAAAATCAGCTTGATAGCTTTAATAAACAATTAACAGAACTTACGAATATGAATGAACAAAAACTCGAAGGTGTCCGCCATACAGTCGAACAAAAATTAACGTATTTACAGGAAGATAATAGTAAGAAGCTAGAGCAAATGCGCTTAACTGTAGATGAAAAACTACATGCCACTTTAGAACAGCGGCTTGGCGATTCTTTTAAACAAGTAAGTGAACGGTTAGAACAAGTACATAAAGGTTTAGGGGAAATGCAAACATTAGCTTCCGGAGTAGGGGACCTGAAAAAAGTACTATCGAATGTAAAAGCGAGAGGAATAATGGGTGAAATTCAATTAGGAAATTTACTTGAGCAAATCCTTTCACCAGAACAATATGAATCCAATGTCGCAATGAAAAAAGGCTCTGCGGAAAGGGTTGAATTTGCTGTAAAACTTCCTTCAAAAGATGATAGCGGCGGAGTTGTATATCTTCCGATCGATTCAAAGTTTCCGCTAGAGGACTACAATCGATTACTGGACGCACAGGAATTAGGTGATGTCCAAGCAGCAGCTGATGCAGCTAAACAACTGGAAAACCGAATTAAGCTGGAAGCCAAAAGTATTCGCGATAAATATATTAACCCGCCAAACACAACAGACTTTGCCGTATTGTTCCTACCGTTTGAAGGCTTATTTGCTGAAGTCCTACGACGTCCGGGCCTTTGGGATTCCTTGCAAAGAGATATGCGGATCATAATTGCAGGACCGACGACATTAGCTGCCTTCCTTAACAGCTTGCAGATGGGATTCAGAACATTAGCTATTCAAAAACGATCCAGCGAAGTCTGGGGATTACTTGGAGCTGTAAAAACGGAGTTTACTAAATTTGGAGACATTCTCGACAAAACGAAGAAAAAACTCCAAGAGGCAAGCAATACAATTGACAGCGCAGCCACACGAAGCCGGGTAATCGAAAGAAAATTAAAAAATGTCCAAGAACTGCCGCAGCCAGAAACGTATGAATTGCTGGGTGAATCGGAATTGGTTGGATTAGAGTAAGGTGGGGGAAGGAAAATGAATAACAAAAATAAAACGGTCGTCCGATCAATGGACATATTAAATCTCTTTATTGAGCATACAGAATTATCATTTCAAGAAATTATTAATTTATCGGGGATACCGAAAACTTCAGTCTATCGAATGATTAGGTCGTTTGAGGAGATGGGCTTTTTGGAAAAAGGAAGCGATGCTAAGTACCGGCTTGGGCTTTTGTTTCTTAAATTCGGCCATCTTGTTTCTATGAGGTTGGATATACGTAAGATCGCTTATCCATTTATGCAAGATTTACATAATGATGTAAAGGAAGCGATAAATTTAATTGTACGAGAAGGTAATGAGGCGATCTATATTGAAAAAATCGACACAAAACAAAAGGTTCGCCTTTATACTGCGATTGGCAGGAAAAGCCCGCTATATGCAGGAGCTTGTTCACGTTCAATCTTGTCCTTCTTACCTGATGCAGAAATAAAGGCATATATCGAAACAGAGGAGCTTAAACCTTTTGCCCAAGGCACGATTACTGATAAGGATAAACTTTATGAAACTATTCAACAGGCGAGAATGGAAGGGTACACAATAAGCCATTCAGAATTAGAAAATCATACCTCTGCTGTAGCCGCACCGATTTTTAATCATCTTGGTGAAGTGGTTGCAGGTATAAGTATTGCTGGCATAGAAGCAAATTATAAAGGGGAGAATGTCGAAAACTTTAAGGAAAAGGTAAAAAAAGTGGCCGAGGATATATCAAGGCAGTTGGGCTATATAAAGGAATGACAAAGGGGGTCTCTTTAATCAACAAAGAGACCACCTTATTCTTATAATTAAATGCTTTAGTATGACTATCTGTGAAGTGCCTTCATGCGAATCCCCAACGCTAGTTCATTTAGCATAATTTCTTGATTAATTAACTCTGCTTCAGCTTGTTCAAGAGTTGTTTCTTTAAATAAAATCTTCGCTTTCGGTTGCAATTGGGCTAATCGAGGTAAATCAACTGAAATCACTTGACCAATTTTGGGATACCCACCTGTTGTTTGCCGGTCTACCATTAAGATAATCGGTTGTCCGTTCGAGGGGACTTGAATCGTCCCGTACGTAACCCCTTCCGATAGTAATTCAAATTTCTTAGTTAAATCTAGCTGCTTGCCATCCAATCGATACCCCATCCGATCTGCTTCAGTTGTTAATGTGTAGGAATCTGAAAAAAATACATGTTGACTTGCTTTATCGAAATGATTAAACTCAGAGCCTTGTAAAACCCGCACCGTTTGTGTTTTATCAAATGAGAAGAATTCAGAAAAGTTGACAGACCATGTAAAATGATTTTTCATTTTGTCTAGTTGCTGAACAAATGCCAAACTGATTGTACTGTAATTTCCACACGTAAATTCATCCCCTTTTCGTAAAGCTCTGCCTTGAATCCCTCCAATGGCTGCTCGGAGATAAGTGCTTTTACTTCCAAGTACTTCAGGAACTTCAATCCCACCAGCAAAGGCAACGTATGCCCTACATCCAGTTATGGCAGATTTAAATTTTAAAATAGACCCTTTACGAATAAGGAGCGGCCTCCACATTGGTGCTTTTTCCCCATCGATGGTAGGCTGTAAATCACCGCCAGTAATGGCAATTAATTGGTCGCTTCCAAATTGGAGCGTTGTCCCCAAAAGCGTAATTTCAAGTGCTCCTTCGCCTTCGAAATTTCCAACAAGTAAATTCGCAACTCGCAATGAAATAGGATCCATCGCACCGCTTACAATTACCCCGAATTTTTGGGAGCCGAATCTCCCTAAATCTTGAATGGTCGTCAATAATCCTGGATGAATCACCTTAACACTCATCATGTTTCATCTCCTTGTAGGTAGCAAATTCTTCAAATGAAATGGGGATAAAGCGGATTTTATCTCCTGATTGTAATAACGTTGGAGGTGTTTGTTCCGGAAGAAACAAATCAAGCGGGGTCCGTCCGATAATTTGCCAGCCTCCCGGTGTTTCCAATGGATAAACGCCTGTTTGTTTGCCAGCGATTCCCACGGATCCTGGGGCAATGGCAAGACGAGGTGACTCCTTCCTAGGTGTGGCAATTCTTTCATCCATTCCTCCAAGGAACGGGAAGCCCGGTGCAAAACCAATCATATAGACCTGACAATCATTTGCAGAATGAATTTGAATGACTTCATCTACTGTAAGCCCATGGTAAGCCGCTACATATTCCAAATCTGGGCCAAATTCTCCCCCATAAGCGACCGGAATCTTAACAAGCCGCTCTTCGACCAGCTCATTTGTACTTAATTGATCGAGTAATTCTGCCATTAAAGCGCTCACAATTTTATAAGGACTTTTTTTATCTTTTTCGATAATAGAAAAATAAACAGCTGCAGGATTGTAATACACAGTTAAGTTATTGTAGGACGGAACTGATTCAATAAATCCAGGAAATGGTTCTTTTTCTATTAAGTAAGATAGATGTTTAACTTGTTCATGGATCGTTGGGTTAATTCCATCCCCTAAATGGATTACTAATGCTGAATCCCCTAAAGGCCGTATTAATTCAATTTTGTCATGAATCGTCATGGAGGCCAACTCCTTTAGTTTCGAATTTCGGAAATATTGTTCTGTTTTACGGATGATATTTTTATTATAAATTATTTGAATAGAAAAACAAGCCTTGAAAAGGCAATATTTAGATACGTTCCATTTTTCGTATAATTCTAAAATTAACTCTTTTCAACAAAAAATAATTATGCTAGAATATTGCTATAAATCGAAACTAGAGTTCCGTAAATCGGAACAATTTACTTTGTAGTTTATCAAGATAGTGAAAAATGAAAAGGAGGGGTTTTATGTTTCAAGTTGATTTAAACTGTGATCTTGGGGAAAGTTTTGGCCGCTTTAAACTGGGGGAACAGGAAGAAATATTGAAATACATTACATCAGCCAATATTGCATGCGGTTTCCACAGCGGTGATCCAAGTGTAATGAGAGAAACAGTGAAGATGGCAATTTCAAATGGTGTTAAAATTGGGGCTCATCCTGGTTTACCAGATTTAAATGGTTTTGGTCGAAGAGAAATGGCGATTACACCGCAAGAAGGATATGACATGGTTGTTTACCAAATCGGGGCATTACAAGGGTTTTTAGCGACCTTCAATGAAAAAATGCAGCACGTAAAACCTCATGGTGCTTTGTACAATATGGCCGCAAAGGATCCTCATCTTGCTGAGGCCATTGCGCAAGCCGTCTATGATATTTCACCATCATTGATTTTATTTGGGCTTTCTGGCAGTGAATTAACGAAAGCGGGGGAGAAGATTGGTTTACGGACTGCCCATGAGGTGTTTGCAGATCGAACCTATCAACAAGATGGATCCTTAACTTCTCGTTCTCAAAAGGATGCGATGATTACAGATCATGAACAATCTGCCGCACAAGTAGTGAAAATGGCAAGGGAAGGGAAAGTAGTTTCCCAGCAAAAAACAGAGGTTTCATTACGTGCAGATACAGTATGTATTCATGGGGATGGGAAACATGCCTTATTATTTGCGAAATATCTTAAAGAATCATTAGAACAAAATAATATTACAATTGCTGCAATCAGCAACTGGGAGGAGGCTTCATATGGAAAATACTAATGCAAGGGTGGAAAAATCTCAATTAAAATCGGAAAACCCAGAACTAAAAGTTATCCAAAATAATGATAGCGCTTTAGTAAAAAAGAAGACGAGCCGTAGTGTATTATTAGGTGCAGCATTTTTGATGGCGACATCATCAATTGGACCGGGCTTTTTGACACAAACAACAGTGTTTACTCAGCAATTAGCTGCTAGTTTTGCCTTTGTTATTCTAATATCATTAATATTAGATGTCTTTGCACAAATGAACGTTTGGCGTATTATTTGTGTATCGGGACTCCGTGGGCAAGAAGTTGCCAATAAAGTGTTACCTGGACTTGGCGTTGTTTTGGCCATCCTGATTGTCATCGGCGGTTTGGCATTTAATATTGGAAACGTTGCTGGAGCCGGATTAGGTTTGAATGCTATGATGGGATTAGACCCGATTACCGGAGCTATTATTAGTGCCATAGTAGCGATTTTTATCTTTGTTGTTAAAGAAGCAGGAAAAGCAATGGATAAGTTCGCTCAATTTGCAGGAGTTGTTATGATTCTACTTATGCTGTACGTTGCTTTTAAAACATCCCCACCAGTAGGGGAAGCAATCATTAATACAGTTAAACCTGAACAGATTAGCTGGTTTGCGATCGTCACGCTTGTTGGAGGTACAGTGGGTGGTTATATCACATTTGCCGGTGGACACCGTCTACTTGACGCAGGCGTAAAAGGCATTGAATCATTGCCAGAAGTTACGAAAAGCTCTGTTACCGGAATTGTTGCAACTGGTATTATGCGTGTAGCCTTATTCTTGGCAGTTCTTGGTGTTGTAACACAAGGTTTAGCGATTGATGCAGCAAATCCTCCTGCTTCAGTTTTCCAATTAGCAGCAGGAAACATTGGCTATCGTATCTTTGGTGTTATTATGTGGGCAGCGGCGATTACTTCTGTTGTAGGGGCAGCTTATACATCAGTTTCATTTATCCGCTCCTTCCACCCAAAAATTGAAAAATACCATAAGTGGATCATCATTGCTTTCATTATTGTTTCTACAGGGACATTTGCCCTAGTTGGAAAGCCAGTTAATATTCTAATCCTAGTAGGGGCGCTAAATGCTCTGATTTTACCAATCGCTTTAGGAACATTATTAGTAGCGGCACACAAGAAGAGCATTGTTGGTGCGTATAAACATCCATTATGGTTAACCATCCCTGGAGTATTCGTTGTTATTATTATGGGAATTTTAGGTGTAAAAACGTTAATAGAGCAATTGCCTTTATTATTTAAGTAATTTCGTAAGGAAATACATTTTGGGAGGAAGATATAATGGGAAACTATGAATCAATGGATCCGAAAGATATAAGGGAATTGATCCGAAAACAAGTAATTACTGGGCCGACAGCAGGCATGTCAAAAGGCTACACACAGGCGAATTTAGTTATTTTAAAAAAAGAGCATGCCTTTGATTTTTTACTGTTTTGTCAACGGAATCCGAAGCCTTGTCCGTTGTTGGATGTGACAGAACCGGGCTCGTTTAGTCCTTCATTGATAGCGGAAGGGGCAGATATTCGGAAAGAT
Organism: Schinkia azotoformans; assembly: GCF_035811335.1. NCBI lineage: Bacteria > Bacillati > Bacillota > Bacilli > Caryophanales > Bacillaceae > Schinkia > Schinkia azotoformans. The sequence goes on along the minus strand of NZ_JARSMD010000024.1, from coordinate 3,302 downwards.
ATTCCGAAATATCGAATTTACCAGGATGGTGTATTTACCGAAGAAGTGGCCGATATAACGGAGTATTGGGAAGATGATATGGTCGGTTTTCTAATAGGATGTAGTTTTACCTTTGAAACGCCACTCCTAGAAAGCGGCATCCCAGTCCGCCATATCGAAGAAAACTGCAATGTACCGATGTACAAAACAAATATTCCGTGCCAAAAAGCAGGTATGTTTGAAGGGCCAACTGTTGTTAGTATGCGCCCGATGACACCAGTTGATGCTATCAGGGCAGTCCAGATTACGTCGCGTTTTCCAGCCGTTCATGGAGCGCCGATTCATATTGGTGATCCGAGTCTTATAGGTATACCTGATATTTCAAAACCTGATTTTGGAGATGCTGTCACCATAAAAGAAGGAGAGATTCCGGTATTTTGGGCTTGTGGTGTTACTCCACAGGCTGTAGCAATGGAAAGCAAGCCATCGATTATGATTACGCATGGACCAGGCTGTATGTTTATCAGTGATATTAAAGATGACAAATTTAGTGTGTTGTAGAAAAAATGTCGAAGTGCTTGGCACTTCGACATTTTTAAAACATTTCGTTAATACTACTTAAGAATAACTGTTTACAATTTTCTCTAAATGTTTTACCGTTGGCGTTAGGTTAGCAAAAAAATATGCTTCACGAAGCCTACGGGAAGATGCACATTCATTTAAATAGCCTGAACTACCACAGTGCAGCATATTAGCTTGAACAGCATCAAGAGTTAAATAAGCTATTTCAAGGCGAAGTTTGGCTATTTCCGTCCAATTAAACAGATCTTCTTCAAATAAAACTTCAATCTTCTTTTGAAATTGCTGAACCTCATTAAGAATGTGATATGCTTGTTTTTTCAAATAGCGATTACATCCATTTTGCCTCTGCTCAACATGATCAATTGAAGAAATTGATTCTTTTGTTACACCTACTCCAAGCGGGAGTTGGTATAGAACGAAGGTAGGGCGGATTGCCTTTACAAACTCATCTGCATCCTCTGATAACACCCATTCCTTTGGAATAAATACATTGCTAAACTGGCAGGAATATGTTGCACTTCCGTTGACACCAAGGAATTCCACCTTGCCCTTCATCTTCAAACCTTCTATTTGACAAGGTACGAAGCACATTACACGCTTATTTTCATTAACAGCTGCGACAACACCAATCCAATGATTTTCACCAAGATTTGATACTGCCGGTAATACACCAGAGAGGAAATAACCCCCTTCTGTTGGTTCCGCACTCAAATGTAGGTCCTCTAGGCCCGCATAATATTTCATTGGGTTAGATAAACCGGTTGCAGCTAAAATCTCCCCATTCTCCAGTAGTGGTAAAAATTTTTGATGTAATACCTCATTACTTGTATTTCGAACGTATGTTAAAGCAGCAAGGTGGCACCATAGACAAAAGGCAGTAGTCATACAAGTTTTTGCAGTTTCTTCGACTAAATGCATGCCATCTAATATTAATTCCTTCTGAGACTTATTGACAGAAGCAAACAGACCAGCCTCACCTAATTTTTTCAAAAAGTTTTCAGCATAAAATGCTTCGACATCAATTTTTTTCACATAGGGCTTTAAATCCTGTTCAATTAAATCTTTAAGTATTTTAGATTTTTTTAATGCAAAATTATTCATTATGAACCCACCTATAATTCTAGTAAATTATTAAAAGTAATATGGATAACAAAAAGGAAAGATTGTTACGTTTCATACTTAATTTAATTTTAGTTTTCCTACTTGTTTAGTTGGTTTAAAGGTAATAATAATGCACTTTATGTAAAAAGGCAATAAAGTGTTTTGATTATTCAACATAAATTACAGACCGAGGAAAGAAAGGCTTTAAACCATTTTTGATTTAAAGCCTCAATCAAAGGTACGTAAGCTTTAAGATTAATTATTTTCAGTCAAAATTTCTGTAATCGAATCAATCGGTGTTTGTACAGCTTCTCGTGCTCGTTTTACGGCTGCAACATCCGGTGCATCATAGAAGCACAAGCATTTCGTCATATCCTCACACACATATGTTCTTGAAAAAGCTACCTCTGGAACCTCTTGATAGTGAACTGAGTTTTTCTTCTTTCTTTCTAAGTACTGCTCCATTGTGATATTTTCAGGAATATTCCATTCAACCAAGTAATTGACCACATCTTTATTTTTCTTTACATCTTCTAGGTCTTTCCCAACAAGGCGAACCTCTTTAATCAGTTGGACTGGAATGCCAGCGTTTCTTAATGTGTTAGTTGCCTCATTTCGGTCTTCAGCTTCAATAATAAAAAATGAACGTGAAAAATCTTTTGAAACTTGAAGCTCAATTAATGCTGAATTAGTTTCAGTAAGTGCTGCTTGAAGGTCACTGGCTTTTTGATTCAATTCTTCTTTTGTAGAAATGATTCCCTGTAATGATGATTCAATTAAATAAAGTCCCATATTAAATACCTCACTTTTAATCCTATTAACTAACAATTATGAATTGTTTATAGGTTATATTATTATACTCAGTTAAAAAAATCAACTAACTTGTTTTTTTTATTTTTTTAATGGTAAAATTATTTTAACTGGAGGGGGTATATTATGAAATCTAGATACGATATTCCATGTAATATCGCCCAATCACTAAATATTATTGGGGACCGTTGGACGCTGCTAATCGTTCACGAAATATTAACTGGCAAGACATTGTTTAATGAAATTAAAAAATCCCTTAATGGCATATCTTCTAATCTTTTATCTGACCGGCTGAAATATTTAGAAGAAGAGGGTCTTATAAAGTCGGAACTGTATTCAGAGCACCCACCACGCTATTCTTATAGATTAACAAAAAGTGGGGAAGAGCTTGAGCATGTATTTAATGCCCTTATTATTTGGGGAAGTAATTATTTGCAAAAGTGTTATAAAAAACTGATTGATGCAGATAGTGGGGAAGAAGTCGTCATTGCTTATTACACTAAAAAAACAGGAGAACTTGTGGAAAATCTTAAAGTGATCGCTGTTGAAAATCAACATCAATAAACAGAATAATCGTTAAACAGAACTAATCATCTTTTCTAGATGGTTAGTTTTTTTATATTGATAAGTATAAAATTTTAAAGGATATCAGTATAAGAAAGACAATTTTTGAAATATTTTATATATTCTTATTGAAAATTTTAACAAAGTATAATAAGATTACTTTCAACAATTAAAACACAGTATTTCTATATGAATTAAGTGAATGAAAAAATAATATTGATAGTTAATTGTTAGAGGGGGGAATAGGTGTTATTAATCACCCTGTT
>NZ_JARSMD010000023.1:36766-50353 GCF_035811335.1 Schinkia azotoformans | reverse complement strand
AGGTTTCCCTACTTTATTTTGTGAATAATGAACAAATTTCTCTAAAAATATTGTTAAAATTCTGTTAATTATGAACAATTTCATTGAAAAAACATCATATTTATAGTAAAAATAGTAATTGTGTTGAATCTTTTTGGAAGGAAAGGGAGAAGGAGAAAATTGAGTTCTTTAGAAAGCTTATCAAATGAATTATTGCTAGATTCTTATCGTATGGCTATGGAGATTGGCGTTAGTAAAGATTTTCTTGATTTGCTTTTAGATGAAATCAAGAATAGGGGGATTAGTCTCCAGGCCTAATCATTAATTCTTTCTACAAGCCATTGGACAAATTCCAGTTCTTTGGTTGTTAATGCCCTATTTAGTTCTAAGCTATATTCAGTTATTAAAGATTCGTAAGTTTGTTCCATAACAAATTCTCCTTTTGTATAACAGGGAAATTACTTTTAATATAATATAAATAGTTAAAAATGTATATAATTTTAGATTTCATATTGGGGTCAAAGGTAAAAACTAAAGATGTATTAGTCGAGGAACTGTTATGATAGCAGTTCCTATTTTATTGAACGGGCAGCATTACTGAAAAAAGAGAGAAAAGCAAATCCGTTGAAACCCAATCTATGATTACTACGTCTATAAAGTATGGGAGGGATTAAATTTGAAATTTAAACATCTAATTGTCGCATTTATCGTTTTATTAATACTTTCTGCTTGCAATGATGGAATAGAGCCTAAGGAGCATTTAGGAGAAATATATAGTGTTGCATTAGATTCTATAATGGAACAGGATGAGGCATTAAGCAGTAATATGGAATACATAGCCATTGATATGAGTAATTTCGAGGAATTAGATGAAAATGATAAAAAAGAAATTATTAACTACTTTAAAGAAAAATATAAAGTTGATGTATTGGGTGCTACATTAGAACAATTGAAAGAAAAGGGATTGTATAATCCAGATACAATGGCTTTGGACGGCGTACTTCTTAGAATTGAGAATGTAGATTTTAAGTTTAATAATAATATATTTTTTGAGGGTTCAAAGTATCGTTCGGGTAATGGGGCTGTTGGAGTAGAAGTTACAATTCAATTAAAAGATAATCGGTGGAAATCTAAAGAAGCCAAAATGACTTGGATTAGTTAATTACTCAACTTTCGGAGCAACCTTGCTTGGTCGCTCCGAAAGTTTAGTCAATAATAAAAAAGAGTTTGTAAAGTATTGGGCAAATTGAAAGGGCAGAAACATTGATAAGGAGATTATTATATGAAATTATCCGTTTTAGTAGATAACAATACTTTGATTGACCGCTATTTTTTGGGGGAACCGGCGCTATCTTTTTTTATCGAAGATGATGGCAAACGTATTCTTTTTGACACTGGATATTCTGATATCTACATAAGGAATGCAGATAAAATGAAAATTGATTTAAGAAATCTTGATTATGTAGTCTTGTCACACGGACATGTGGACCATACATGGGGACTGACACATATAATTAGACTACACATGGAAACAAAAAATGAAAAAATGATATATAATACTCCAACTGTTATAGGACATCCGTTAATTTTTAACACTAAACTATTCGATTCTATAGGAGAAATAGGAAGTATTTTATCTCATGAAAAGTTAAGTAGACACTTTCCTGTTCATTTAACTAAGGACCCCTTATGGCTAACAGATCGACTAGTATTTCTAGGGGAAATTAAAAGAACATTTGATTTTGAAGGTATGGATTTTATAGGTCAAGTTGTTTTAGAGCAAGGGAATGTTAATGACTACATTAGAGATGATACGGCAATAGTTTATAAAGCTTCAGAAGGCTTAGTTATTATAGCGGGATGTTCACATTCGGGGATATGTAACATTGTTGAATATGCTAAAGAAGTTTGTCAAGAAGATAGAATAGTTGATATTATTGGAGGGTTTCATCTCCAGAATCCAACTAAAAAGCAGTTAGACAATACAGTTCAATATATTAAAGAACTTAACCCAATTAAACTTCATGCTTGTCATTGTACAGATTTAAAATCTAAAATAGCTCTTTCAAGAGTTGCCAATATAGAAGAAGTTGGCGTAGGGTTACAACTTTCATATTTTTAAGCTTTCATAAAGGGGCATAAGCTGGGACATGGGGTCGGGAACTCTGGCTCGCTTCTTTGTCATTTTAGCTATCCTTTTTTTGTGAATTATAAAAAATAAAATTCAATAAAATGTAGAAGTGTAGGGCATAGGCATACGGTGAGTGGTTTTGACGATATATTTTAAAAGGAAGGAGTTGAATTGTATGGATTATGAACAGAACGTACAGGACGAACTTATGGCATGGAAAATGAAAATGAGAAGACGCACAGGTATTATCAATAAAATTTCGAAGAAAACACAAACAAAAATCAATTCATTCATTCCCGAGAAAGTTCATCAGGTCGTTACAGAAGGGATTAAGAGAATGGTTAAGGCTACTTTAACGGGATCTAATCTTACGACGAATAAAAAGCGGGATGAAGGATTAAGTTTATATGAGCGGGATGAGCTAGTAAGGCAGAAACTTTCTTCTTATCGGAGATCGGCGGTAATTGAAGGTGCAGGTACAGGCGCAGGTGGTTTTTTGCTTGGGCTGGCTGATTTTCCGTTGCTATTATCCCTTAAGATGAAATTCTTATTTGAGGCGGCTGTCATTTACGGATATGACACCAATCAATATGAGGAGCGTTTATTTATTCTCCATATTTTTCAACTTGCTTTTTCAAGTGACGATAAACGTAAAGATGTATTTGAGATAATTGAACATTGGAAGGAGTATAAACAGCAAGTAGTTGATATGGATTGGCGGGAGTTCCAACAGGAATATAGGGATTATATTGATTTGGTAAAGATGTTTCAGTTAATTCCAGGTTTTGGGGCGGTTGTTGGAGCTTTTGCTAATTACAATTTACTCGATCAATTGGGTGAAACGGCAATGAATGTATACCGGATGCGATTTTTAGAGGATGGGACAGAGGGTCGGGAACTCTAGCTCACCTTTCACAGACTTTTATAGTCTGTTTTTTTTATATAAAAAATAATCCCAATAAATCACATCAAAATAATTGACTAACTAAACTACGATGGATAAAATTAACTCGACTGATTAGTCAATCAAGAGGAGGGGGTTGTAATTTCTGTTCAAGATCAAATACAAGATCGAAGAAGCCAAATTCTTAACGTTGCTTTAAAGCTATTTGCTAGCCAAGGTTATCACAAGACGAAGGTTTCTGATATCGTTCAGGCCGCAGGTGTCGCTCAAGGCACCTTTTATTGGTATTTCAAAAGCAAAGAAGCAATTGCTTTAGAAATTATCAATAATGGGCAAAATAGTCTTATAACAGTCATTTCCCAAGGTTATCGTGAGTCAAAGGGTACGGTTCAAGAAGTAGTAAAAGCGTCAGAAAAATTGTTTGAAGACTTTTTTACATATTCACAGCAAAATCATGATTTTATGAAGCTTTTACTGCAAGGAATTGAGACGGAGGACTCTGTTCAATCCGCTATCCTTAAAACGCGACAAAAACTGGAAGAAGCGTTCCAAAATAATATTCAAAGAGCAACGGATCTTGGAATTTTGCCGAAAAATGATCCATCCGTTCAATCGGCAATGTTGGTTAGCCTAGTTGAAGGGATATTAGAAAGATGGCTATTTAGTCCCGGGCTCAAACATTCGGTTTTACAAAAAAAGTCTGCAAAGGAACTTGCTCAGGAAGTTGTAAAATTTGAGTTTTTTGGATTGTTTGGAATTTAAAATGAAAAGAGGAGATCACAATGAAAAATCGCAAATCAGTTTTTACATTATTACTTGTTTTAATGTTCAGTTTTGTACTTACTGCTTGTGGTGCAGGCAATGGAAATAAGGAAGATAATGCGGAGGGTAATCAAACACCGAATGAAACCTCAAAGGGTAAGACGTCTCTATTAGATGAAATAAAGGATCGTGGAGTCTTGAAGGTTGGTTTAATGGGAACATACCGCCCCTATAATTTTCTAAATGAAAAACAAGAGATGGATGGTTTTGATGCTGATATCGCTAAGGAAGTGGCGAAACGCTTAGGAGTAAATGTTGAGTTTATTGCACAAGAATTCTCCGGCATGATCGCAGGCTTGCAGGCTGAAAAGTTCGATGTTGTTATTAGTCAAATGACGATTACTGATGAGCGTAAACAACAAATGGATTTTTCTGATCCATATATTACGAATCAGGTAAAAGTAATTGTTCATGAAACGAATGACTCCATTAAATCTGTAGAAGATTTTAAAGGTAAAAACATTGGTGTAGGATTAGGAACAAATGATGAAACATACTTACGAACAAAACTTATGCCGGAAGTCGGTGAGTTTAAAATTATGACATATAATGATGTTATTACCACATTAAAGGACCTTGATGCAGACCGCATCGATGCTACAATCAATAATATGTACGCCCTAAAACCAGTCGTTGAGGAACAGGGTTTTAAAATCAAAGCGGTTGGAGAAGCAATTAAATCCGACCAAGCTGGAATTGCTACTAGAAAAGGAAATGAAGACCTAGTTGCTGAATTAAACCGTATTCTAGCTGAAATGAAAGAAGACGGCACTTATAAAGAAATTTTTGTAAAATGGTTTGAGGAAGAGCCTCAAAGCTAAGAAAGGACACCAATTAAAAATGGATATAGTTATTCAAAATTTGCCATTTTTATTAAAAGGAGCGTATTTTACGCTCCTTATCACTATTGTATCTATGTTTTTTGGTTCGATCCTTGCTGTGATTGTAGCCGTAGCCAGGCTGAAGGGGAATCGGCCAGTACGGTGGATTGCCCGCGCTTATGTATCAGCGATTCGGGGAACGCCAACCTTAGTTCAAATTATTATCGTCTATTATGGCTTAGTGGATTATGGTATAAAATTACAGCCACTACCAGCGGCAATTATTGCACTCAGTATCAGTATCGGCGCTTATTTGTCTGAAACATTGCGCGGTGCGTTACAATCGATTCCAAAAGGTCAAATGGAAGCTGCTTATGCTTCAGGAATGACACCTTTTCAAACCATGAGAAGAATTATTTTTCCACAAGCAATTCGGATTGCGATTCCACCAGCAGGCAATACGTTTATCGGGATGCTAAAAGAGACTTCACTTGTATCTGTTATTACAGTTACCGAGTTGTTACGTTCTGCTGATTTATTAATTGCTCAGTATTATATATATATGCCGTTTTATCTTTCAATTGCACTTATGTATTGGATCATGAGTACGGGCTTTTCTTTTGTCCTTGAAAGATGGGAGAAGCGTTTATCAATCTATTTATAAGTTGGGGTAAAATATGATTCAAATTCATGATTTGTCAAAAAGCTTCCAAGAATTGGAGGTTTTAAAAAACATTAATTTACAAGTATATGCGGGCGAAGTCGTTTCAATTCTTGGCCCAAGCGGTTCAGGTAAAAGTACATTGCTTCGTTGTTTGAATGGTCTAGAAGAAATGACTAGTGGAAGAATTGAATTGGCTGGGCACGTTATTGATAGCGGGCAAAGTAAGAAAGAACAAGCGAAAGCAATCCGTCAAATACGTTTACAGACTGGGATGGTGTTTCAACAATTTAATTTGTATCCCCATAAAACGGTACTGGAAAATGTAACAGAAGCCTTATTGGTCGTGAGAAAGTGGCCGAAAGCGAAGGCGGTGGAAAAGGCTGAAACATTGTTGGATCGGGTAGGTCTGCTCCAGAAAAAGGACGTATACCCATCACGTCTATCTGGTGGTCAGCAGCAACGGGTGGCGATTGCACGCGCATTGGCAGCGGAACCGGCAGTCATGTTATTTGATGAACCGACATCGGCTCTTGATCCAGAATTAGTTGGAGAAGTACTGGCTGTTATAAAAGAACTGGCCAATGAAGGTATGACAATGGTCATTGTAACGCATGAAATGGAATTTGCCGAAGAAGTCTCAGATCGGGTTGTTTTTATGGCTGATGGGATCATTGTTGAACAAGATTCACCAAAGGAATTTTTTAATAATCCTAAAACGGAACGTGCACAGAAATTTTTAAAGAAATTTGGAAGTTAGGTTTAGCGATTAAATTAGAGAAAAATACTGCCACCATGCTGAACAGGAGGGGCTTTATGATAGTAAAAACGAAATGGACTGGCCAACGTGCTTTTACCGCTGTTGGTGATTCCGGTTATGAAATTAAAATGGATGCTACTGAAGCGTATTTTGGAGAAGGGAAAGGTGTTACGCCAACTGAAATGCTTTTAGCGTCTTTAGCAGGATGCATTGGTATTGACGTAACCATGATCCTAAGACATAAACTAGATGGAATTGAGAGTCTAGAAATTGAAACCGATGGTACTAGGAAAGAGGACTTGCCAAAAGGGTTTACAGCAATTACGGTTACTTTCTATATTAATGGTAACATCGATAGCAAAAATATTTGGAGAGCGATAAATTTAGGTAAACAAAAATACTGTGCGGTCTCAGATTCGCTGAAAGCAGACATTACATTCCGCCTTATCCTAAACGGTCAAGAGTTTACTAATCCATATTAAAAAGAAAAAGATTAACTGCTTATCAATAATTACGAATAGGGCCAAATAAAGCTGCGTAAATATGATAAAATAGCACAGTTTCTCCATCGGAGAGATAGGTGCTATTTATTTTTTTTGAATTAGGCCTTTTCCTTTATAATACATAAGTTTCTTCAACAAATGGGGGTGATTGATGATAAAGGCAATCACGCCTTGTGTTATGCCTGTTTGTTTTTAATTACCTGTATCATAATTTTGGTAACGTATTCTTCCTTATAATTTTTTACAACGGTATCATAAATATACTCTTCAAAAACATAATCTCCTAAGTCTAAATCTAAACGTTCCATCTCTGTTAAAAGTTTCCTATATGTATTATGTATTGTTTTATCATCTCCAATATGATATCCAATGAGAAAATCACCGCTGACAGCTGTGAAATATGGATAACCTTCCTTGGGTTCCTTGGCATGTGGTTGCTCAATGTATAAATAGCTATATTTAGAGAATTCCCCTTTTAAAATTTGCTCCCGTTTTGTAATACCCCCTATAGGATATCCCGTATCAAGCTGTGATTCGTTCAATTCACCAATAAATTCTGTAATCACCTCTACAAATTCTTCAGCGGTAATATTTTCAATGTTTCTGCTTAAATAAAGGGTAGCTTCCGGTAAATGTTCAAGTGTAATTTGTTGAAAATCAAGTTGGGAGGCTTCTTTCATTAATGCTATTTTTGTCTCAATAAGTTTTTCCTTCATTTCAATTTCTTGGCGCTTTTTCACAATCTCTTCTTTTTTCTGATACATCAAGGTTAAAAAACTTTCAGGAGATTTATTTTGCGTATATTGTTGAATATCATTTAGCGACATGCCAAGATCTTTTAATAAATCAATAACATAGTATAACTCTATTTGATTGATTGAATAGAAACGGTACCCTTTTTCATTTTTAAATATCGGGGACAACAGACCGATTTGATCGTAATAAAAGACTGTCTGTTTGTTCACTTTACAAAGCTTTGCGAATTCGCCTGTGGTTAAATATTTTACATTTTTGTTATTCATTTTTTGTCACCACCCTTGACTGTATAGTTACTATATACACTAGGATAAAAAAGAAATCAAATAAACAAATTTTTTTGTCCATTTGTTTTGTTAAGGAGAATGTAGAAAATGAAGTCTTATAAAATTACTTTAGGCTTATTATTGATGAATTTATTTATAGCCTTTTTGGGAATTGGTCTTGTAATTCCAGTATTACCAACGTTGATGAATGAATTAAGTATAAATGGAAAGACAATAGGTTATCTTACAGCTGCTTTCGCCTTTGCACAATTGATTGTTTCGCCATTTGCTGGGAAAGCAGTAGACAAATTTGGAAGAAAAATTATGATCGTACTTGGTTTATTTATTTTTGGTCTATCAGAATTTTTGTTTGGGCTTGGGAAAGAAATTGAAGTGTTATTTATTTCTCGTATTTTAGGTGGAGTAAGTGCTGCCTTCATTATGCCAGCTGTTACTGCCTTTATTGCAGACATTACAACACTTGAAACTCGCCCAAAAGCTCTCGGGCTTATGTCAGCTGCCATTAGTACAGGATTTATTATTGGTCCAGGTATCGGCGGATTTTTAGCGGAATTTGGAACACGGACACCCTTCTTCTTTGCAGGTGCCCTTGGCACAATAGCTGCAATATTAACTATTATTCTTATTTCTGAGCCAGATCGGTCAAAAGAAATTCATGAACAATCCTCGGAAGAAATGAATGGTTTTAGACGAATTTTTGAACCAAAATATTTCGTTGCGTTTATTTTAATTTTTATTGCCTCATTTGGGTTGGCAGCCTTTGAATCGTTCTTTAGTTTATTTGTGGATCATAAGTATAAATTTACACCTGCCGATATCGCCATTGTTATTACAGGTGGTGCCATTGTTGGTGCCATTGCACAAGTGATGCTTTTTGATAGGCTGACTAGAATTTGGGGTGAAATTAAACTAATTCGGTTCAGCTTACTTTTATCGGCCGTACTTGTTTTTCTAATGACCGTTGTTCATTCATATTTCTCAATTTTACTTGTTACTTTTATAGTTTTTGTAGGTTTTGATTTATTCCGACCAGCTGTTACTACTTATCTTTCGAATAACGCCGGGAATGAACAGGGTTTCGTTGGTGGAATGAACTCTATGTTTACAAGTTTAGCGAATATTAGCGGACCAATTATTGGGGGGATATTATTTGATGTAGATATTGATTATCCTTACTATTTTGCAACGGTAGTACTAGCTTTAGGGTTTATCTTAACTTTATTCTGGAAGAAGCAAGCAAAGCCTATCAACGAAGTGAAGGTTAGTGTAGCAAATTAAGTAGGTTGCAATCCAAGCCGGGCCACGGGGTCGGGAACTTTGGCTCGATTTGGTTCGATTTTTCACTAATGACGAAAGGTGTGGTTTTTTACCACGCCTTTCGTGTATTCAATTAATATAGAAACTATTGTTCGTGGGTCCAAGTGATTGATTGACCTGTCTTTGGACAAGATGGGAATTTTTCTCCTTGCTGAAGTACCACATGTTCACCATCTGCATCTATATAATGTCCTGACTCCATAACAGTTTCTCCGGTTCGATGAACATGGCTTGCATGGGTCCAAGTTGTTGCCTTACCTGTGTTGGGGCAGTTCGGAAAAATATCACCTTGACTAAGTTCTTGTTTTGTTCCGCCTGCATCTACATATTGACCTGATTCCATTACGGTCTCTCCTGAATGGTGATGGTCAGAAAAATGAGCCATATGCAATTCCTCCTTATAATTGGTCATACAACAACTATTTTTTCCCTGAACAATAAAACTATCCACTAAGTGGGACGCGGGATCGGAAAGTCTGGCTCATTCAATCAAACAATCCATATGGATTCGCTATCGATAAGATACGGGGCAGAATTATAAAAGCGGTGGGGTTAATCCCCAGTGCTTTTTAAAATAGGACATTACTAGTAAATATCATAATAATTGGGCATGATACTTTTAGTAAGTATCGACCGAATAATGGAAATAGGATGGGTTGTATGCAAAAAATAGTTAGTTATCTCTCACAATTTATTTTTTGGTACCCCTTTATGATGTCTTTGTTTTGGATAGCAGGCTCAATTCTTTTTTTTCGATATCGAGAAAAAATACAAAAGCTTGATTTTGATAAGTTTGAGTGGCCATTCATTAGTATTTTGGTTCCATGTTACAACGAGGAGGCTACGATTGAAGAAACGATTCAGTATTTAATGGAGATGCCCTATCCCCACAAAGAAGTTATTGTTGTTAATGACGGGAGCCTGGATGGTACAGCGGAGATCCTTCACCAATTGGCTAACAAATATAATGAACTGCGAGTGATAGATTGTAAAGAAAATAAAGGAAAAGCAAATGCATTACACATTGCCTGCCATGCTTCAAAGTCGGAGTACCTGATTACAGTTGACTCTGATGCTATTTTGGATAAATATGCAGCTTTTTACTTGATCCATCACTTTTTTTTTCGGGGGGAAAGATTAGGTGCGGTGACTGGAAATCCTAGAATTCGTAACCGTGATACGTTGTTAAGTAGATTACAACTTGTTGAATACGCATCCATTATTGGTGCAATCAAAAGAACGCAACGTATTCTTGGGAAAATTATGACGGTTTCTGGAGTAGTTGTAGCTTTTCGAAAAAAAGCGCTTGTCGATGTTGGTTTGTGGGATCGCGATATGATTACGGAGGATATTTCTGTTTCATGGAAATTGCAACAAAAATTTTGGGATATTCGCTATGAACCTCGTGCTTTATGCTGGATGCTTGTTCCGGAGACTATAAGAGGTATTTGGAAACAAAGAATTCGCTGGGCTCAAGGTGGCCAGGAGGTAATCCTGAGACACTGGAAAGTTCTTCTTGACTGGAGACAAAGAAGAATTTGGCCGATCTATCTTGAGCAATGGACAAGCTTACTATGGTCTTTTTCATGGGTATTGGTGACATTCTATTATTTGTTTAATGCAAATTCAGTGCAGGAACTATTTATATGGTTTACCTTTTCATCATTCACCCTTGTCTTATTAAGTTTAACCCAATTGTGGATTTCGCTTAAGGTGGATTCTACCTATGATAATATTACAAGCTATTATTTCTGGGCAGCTTGGTATCCTATTGTTTATTGGATATTAAATGCAATGATCGTTGTATTTGCTTTTCCAAAAGCGGTTAAATCAAGATTTAAAGGTGGGTATGCAACATGGACAAGCCCGGACAGAGGCAACCGAATGACTTAATTATTCGATCCAAACGAAATTGGGTGGATGAAGGAATTCTTATTTTTTTGTCTTTAATCGGATGGTCATATTGCCTTTTAGTCTTATTCTTTTTCCTAAGTGCGTTTTTGAATTATAATGGTCGTTTTATAAGTATTGTAAAAATGGCCTTTAAAATAACGAATAAAGATATTCAAATCTTTACGTTTAAGGGATTTTTAATTTGGTCTTGTTTTTATTTCGGCCTAAGGATTTGGAGGCAATATAATAGAAGACGATTCGGGATATTGACGAGAAGACATTATCCAGGACCAACAACAAAGGAGGAGATGCTTGCACTCCAGCTTATGAGTAAGGAAAATTTTGAGTTGGTTCAACAATCAAAATTTGTTGTGTTTGAAAAAAATCCTATTCGGGATTTAACCTAGCAGGTGTATGTATGGGAAAAAGTATTATTAAGTTTAGTGTGTTGATCATCGTTATTATAGCTGCAATTTACTTTTCGTGTAAAATAGATATTTCAGAGCCAGCAATGGAGTTTCCAGAAGTACTCGACAAGAATGGATGTCTTGGTTTAACCTATCATCGTATTCGAAAAGACCGGGTCCTATATAAAATTCTGGGGTTTGTAACAAATTCAGATGAAATCATGCGGTATAATGTTTATGCGGATCAATTTGAAAAACAAATGAAGGTATTAAAAGAAAAAGGTGCAACATTTGTGGCTCCAGATGAAATCAGGGGATTTCAAAAAACAGGCAAGTTCCCTAATAAGTGTATTTGGATATCTTTCGATGATATTGATCAAACGGTTTATAATAATGCATTTCCAATCATGAAAGAATATGAAATTCCATTTACGATATTCGTCATTGCAGGTAAAGTTGGGAGTGAATTTAGTAATTTACAACTTGCAACCTGGGATCAACTGCGGAAGATGCTTGATAGTGGTTTGGTTACAGTTGGTTCACATACATATGATATGCATAAACTTCAAGGCGACCAGCCGATATTCTTTCAAAATAACAAACGGCTTGATTTTAAAAAAGACCTACAATTAAGTAAACAAAGCATAGAAGAGGAGCTATCGATAAAAATTAGGGATTTTGCCTATCCATATGGAAATGGACGAAGCGATCTAGCGGATACAATTGGTGAGGTTGGATTCGAAACGGCAGCAATATTAGCCCCACGTTCCATCACAGTTAATAATGACCGATATTGGTGGAATCGAATTCTAGTTAATCAAAAAGTATTTGATGACGTAGTAGTAGAGTGGGTGAAATAAAAGTATGGTTAAAGTGCAAATTGTAGAAAAATGTTGGAAAATTTATAGGCTTTTCTGTTGTCAGAAGAGTAGTCGAACTGGTATAATGTATTCAATTAAATATCGATCAATCTTCAGGGCAGGGTGAAATTCCCGACCGGCGGTATTGAAATGTTAATTTCTGAGCCCGCGAGCCTTTTTAGGCATGATTTGGTGAGATTCCAAAGCCGACAGTACAGTCTGGATGGGAGAAGATGGAGGTATAGCGTTTATGTCATTTTTACGACTGAATAAGCGTTTGTTTGCCTGTGTATTTAACAGTCTCCCACTCATCGTTTGAGTGGGTTTTTATTTGGGCAAAATCTCTTTCTGTTGGTTGGGTCGAGTAAAAGGGAGAGACAAAGGAAAAATGAACAAAAACAGTCAAAAAATTCGTCAAACAGTAACCGTATCAGTTTTATCAACCATTGCATACTTACTAATGATGCTTAACTTTCCATTGCCAGGGTTGCCGCCATTTTTAAAAATTGATTTTAGTGAAGTGCCGGTATTGTTGGCAGCGATCGTATTTGGACCAGTTGCTGGTATTACCGTAGAAGCAATCAAAAACATATTACACTATATCATTGAAGGCGCAATGACAGGTGTACCAATTGACCAAGCAGCGAACTTTTTAGCAGGATTGTTATTTATTTTACCAGTATCATTTTTATATAAAAAGATTCGTTCTACGAAGGGCTTAACTATAGGGCTTGTAGTTGGGACGATCACAATGACAGTGCTGATGAGCATCCTTAACTATTTCATCATCCTACCAGCTTATACGTTTTTCCTAAATTCACCAGCAATGTCTAGTGCGGAAGCAAAAGGATTAATCGTCGCTGGGATTATGCCTTTTAATTTAATCAAAGGAATTGTAGTAACCTTATTGTTTATCTTCTTATTCTCAAGGTTAAAACCTTGGGTACGAAATTACGAGAAAACAATGGCAGCTTAATATTTTCATAAAAATGCGGACTCTACTATAATAGGGTCCGCATTTAATTTGAACATATTTACATATCTAATCTGTTTGATTGATAGCTCTTTTACCATTAAAACATGCGGAATTCCATCCTCCATAAAGACATTTGATGAAGTATGATATCCAAGCTTTTGGTAAAAACCTTCAGCCTGTGTTTGCCCATGTAATTTAACTCTGGCAGCGCCTTTTTCGGCTGCAATTTCTTAGTTGAATATCGTAATATAGCACATTCAAGAAATAACTTTTTTATAGGTAAATGCACATTTATGACCGAACAAGCTGATAGGTTGATGACTAGTGAATATGATGTTGTGAGTTTAAAAATAAAAAGGGGAGGAAGAAGAAATGTATAATGAATTGCAATCTTTGGGAATGGATAACTACCAAGTTGGTGAGTTAATTCCTATGAATTATCAAAGCGAAGATACGCGTTTTGGCTTTATGCGTTGCGGAGGTATGTGTGCAGGCAGGTGTGGAGGATTT
>NZ_JARSMD010000023.1:0-36714 GCF_035811335.1 Schinkia azotoformans | reverse complement strand
ATTTTGCGCAGGCAGGTGCGGGGGATTTTGCGCAGGCAGGTGTGGAGGATTTTGCGCAGGCAGGTGTGGAGGATTTTGCGCAGGCATGTGCGGAGGATTTTGTGCAGGCATGTGCGGGGGATTTTGCGCAGGCATGTGCGGGGGATTTTTTATTTAGCTGTTTAAGTTGTTGGGGTGACTGGTAAATTTTCGAGAAAATTTGGCTTGTTGATGGAAAAAAGTGTCCCTATGTGCTTTGTGGCAGGGGCATTTTTTTTTTGGTAATCATAATGGACAAATAAAAGTACATAAAATGATAGTGCATAATTTTGAAGATTTAAGAAAAAGGAGGAGCTGAATGACAAAACTGAACTCAACCTCACGTCCTAAGGTTAAGAGGGATACATTTTATCTGCCTGATCCAGAAGGTGGTGTGTATTTTAGAAATAACGTAAACTCTTTCCGCATGGAAGGCCGTACAATTTATCAGTGGATTGAAAAATTGATGCCGATGTTCAATGGAAAACGAACATTAGAAGAATTGACAGAGGGATTAACGGCCCCGTATCGGAACAGAGTATATGAGATTGGAGAAACGTTGTACAAGAATGGCTTTGTTCGAGATACAAGTCAAGATCGTCCACATCAATTAAATAGTATTTTACTCGAAAAGTATGCTTCACAAATTGAATTTATCGAGAATTTTGTTGATTCTGGTGCGTACCTTTTTCAAGAATACCGTCATGCTAAAGTTCTGGCTGTCGGATCTGGCTCCTTAATGGTCTCATTAGCCTCTGCATTAATCGAATCGGGACTTCCTAAATTCCATTTCATGTTAACGGGATCGGTACCTACAAATCGGCTGCGGATTCATGAGCTGGTGAAGAATGCCATCGAGGCCGACTCTGAGGTGGAGGTAAAGGAGATAGCGTTTGAAAAAGGGGAGGACATAAGTTTTTGGAAACAAGCCGTGCAGCCCTATGATTGGATTCTGTATGTCTCACAGGATGGAAATGTGAAAGAACTGAGGAATCTTAATTTAATTTGCAAAGAGGAGAGAAAAGTATTTCTGCCCGCCGTATGTTTAGAGCAAGTAGGGCTTGCGGGTCCATTGGTTCATCCAGAATCAGATGGATGCTGGGAGTCCGCATGGCGCCGCATTCATCAAACTGCCCTTCAAGGAGATCGGCAACTTAACAACTTCTCTTCAACAACTGGATCCATTCTGGCAAATGTCCTTGTATTCGAATTTTTCAAGAAGGCTACAGGAATTGCAGGTCCAAATCAGAGTGATCAAATTTATCTGCTTGATCTTGAAACACTGGAAGGAGACTGGATTTCATTCATTGCACATCCGTTCGTCACGTCTAGAAGTATAACGCCCCAACTGGTTGAAGATCTTGATTTAAGGCTCGAACAGGAATCGGAAAGAAAGGACTCTTCGGGTAATCTTCTGGAATATTTCAGTCATTTAACTTCCGAAGAAATAGGAATTTTTCATACCTGGGAGGAACGGAATTTAACACAGCTTCCTCTTGCGCAGTGTTATGTTCAAGTAGTCAACCCAGTGTCAGATGGGCCGGCAGACCTCCTGCCAGAGGTTGTCTGTTCGGGTATTACACATGAGGAGGCAAAAAGAGAAGCTGGACTGACGGGCATTGAAATGTATGTTTCGCAAATGATGGATTCACATGGTAAGGGATTTAAAAAACAGAAAAATCATGTTGGTGCGAACATGCTAGAGGGATTTATAGGCATCGGTGCAGGGGGAACAATCGAAGAGGCTGTTTGTCGAGGGCTGCAAGTCTATTTAGATGAGGAATTGAGAAAAAGAAAAACTGATCAGCTGAATACGTTTTTTCATTTGCAGCTAGGATCAGTACAAGATAAGCCATGCAGATTTTATTTAAATGCCCTGACTACCTTGAACGGTTCACCGGCAATCGGCTTGGAAGAGGATATACTAGGCTTCCCCGTGATATGGGTAAGGTCGAATGGGCGTTGTTACACTAGGGCAGGTTTAAATACAACATTGGCATTACGAAACACATTACAACAAGCGCTTTTGGATACTCAAAACCAGAAGAATTCCGCGGCGAGACAAGGGATGGAATCAGCGGTTTTTCTTGAAAAAAAGGAAACCAAACTCGAAATCCCTGCTTGTGATGAAATGACACAATGGGAGCTATTGCAATCTTCCATTCAGTCCTTGGCCCAACACAGCAAACGGCTATTCGTTTATGATCTTGCGTTCGAACCTTTTTTAAAACAGGAACTGGCAGGGGTGTTTGGTGTGCAGGTACGAGAGGAGGAATCCTAATGGCTGCCTATATTGTCATTGACGGACAGGGTTTATTAGCCGATTTTGTCTATGATCAATTGTCCAGCAACTATCTTGTAAAGCGTCAAAGCATCGTAGAAGAGGTTCCCAAAGAAACAGAATTAGCTCTAGTGCTGCACGATGCTTGGCATCCATCAGTCCATCAAAAAGCGGCAGAAAGATTTAGGGACATAGGTATCCCGTGGCTGCGAGGTTTCGTATCGTTTGGGGAGGGAATCATTGGTCCATTTGTACGTCCCGGTACACAGGGATGTTCTCACTGTGCTGATATACGACGCATTATAGCTGGCTCCGATCGCCAAGAAATGTGGGAGCTTCAGATGAGAATGGCCGAAGGAGAAGGTGTACTGCGGGATGCTTGGGCATCACGAACGGGACTATCACAAATGGCGACTTTGATATGTAACGAAGTGCAGAGGATTCTTCAAGGCAAAACCAGTAACTTAGAAGAAAGAGTGTTCATTACGAATCTGAGAACGTTAACGAATTCTAGTCACCTTTTTTTGGCTGATCCATTGTGCCCGATTTGCAGTTCCTTACCTGATGATACATCGGAATTAGCTCGAATTAGGTTAGAATCTAGTCCTAAACTTGATGGTGGTGGTTATCGCTGTCGTTCGATAGATGAATTAAAAACGGTGCTAAATAAAGATTATCTTGATTATCGTACTGGGATCATGAATTGGAAAATGCAGGATTTCACGTTGCCGTTTGCTGATGTTTTGGTGAACATGCCGCTGTTTGGAGCGAATGAGGGAGTAGCAGGAAGGTCTGATTCGTATGAAATGAGTGAGTTAACGGCAATTTTGGAAGGGTTGGAGCGATATTGCGGATTCGAGCCAAGGGGCAAAAGGACGGTAGTTCGGAATAGTTATCATCATGTAGAGAATCATGCACTAAATCCTATAAGAGTAGGTCTACATGAAAAAGATCAATATGAAAAGCCTCATTTTCCGTTTAAACCATTTCACCCTGATGAACCAATGAATTGGGTCTGGGGCTACTCGTTCTTACAAGAACGTCCTATTCTGATTCCGGAGTTACTTGCTTACTACAGTTTGGGCTGTGGGGAGGGCTTTGTTTATGAAACCTCCAATGGATGTGCATTAGGGGGGAATTTAGAGGAAGCCATTTTTCATGCGATTATGGAGGTTGTTGAGCGAGATTCGTTCTTATTAACTTGGTATGCAAGGCTCGCCCTTCCTCGTATTGACCTTCGTTCTGCTAACGATAAAGAATTACAGCTGATGGTCGATCGTATACATGAAGTGGCGGGATATGACCTTCATTTTTACAATTCGACGATGGAACATGGAATTCCAAGCGTTTGGGCAGTGGCAAAAAACAGAAGATCCAAGGGTATGAACCTTATTTGTGCTGCCGGAGCTAACCCTGATCCTGTAAGGGCTGTAAAAAGCACGATTTACGAGCTTGCAGGAATGATGTTTAGGGATGACGAAAAATTGGAGATAAATCGACAGAAATATGAAGGAATGCTGCAAGATCCGTTTGCAGTACGTACGATGGAGGATCATGGCATGCTGTACGGTCTGCGAGAAGCAGAGGAACGACTGAATTTTTTATTAGATGATCATCGTCCTTTACGTACGTTTGCTGAGGAATTTAAGGATCCGCCGGCCAATACTGATTTAAAAGAGGATCTTCAAGATCTTCTTGATCGGTTCCGCCGGTTAAACCTCGAAGTCATTGTGGTTGATCAAACAACGCCGATAACCAAACGGAACGGATTATTTTGTGTAAAGGTATTGATTCCGGGAATGTTACCGATGACATTCGGACATCACCTTACCCGTGTAAAAGGGCTGGAGAGGGTGCTTAAGGTGCCCATGCAATTAGGATTTAGGAAGGAACCGTTATCGTATGAACAGCTTAATCCATATCCCCATCCGTTCCCATAATGGAAGAGTAGGAGGCTTTTCGAGTGGAGCTAGACACATTTCTACACCATTTGCATTTTGACACAGATAAAGTCTTCCCACCGGATTGGGAGGTGGACTGGGAAGATGCACCGCTTCCTTATAAACTGTACCGCGGCTTACCAGAGATTCCTTTTACAGCAGATGTCCCGTTAACACTTAAGCGTAGAGAAGCTCATCTAAAACCCAGCCTGGTAGAGCTTGGTCATTTTTTATGGTATGTATACGGCCTTACTCAGTACTCCCAATCCGTTTTAAACGATGGAACCAAGGAAAAAACTGTGAGCGCTGTCCAGTCAATCCGGAGATTTGTTCCTTCTGGAGGGGCGCTGTACCCTAATGAATTATATGTGTATATAAAGTTAGATGATGCTCCTAATGGAATTTACCATTATGATGTGGCCCATCATCGTCTTATTTTGTTGCGAGAAGGAAATTTTGATTACTACTTATCTAGAAGTCTTGCAAATAGTCTTCCTATTTCGGACTGTTTTTGCACCGTTTTCATCTCGACCGTTTTTTGGAAAAATTTTTATAAATACAATAATTTTTCTTACAGACTCCAAGGGTTAGATGCAGGCGTGTTAATTGGGCAATCACTTGAAGTGGCTGATCGAATGGGATACTCCCCACGAGTATGCTACCAATTTCTTGATCGGTCTCTCAATCATTTGCTTGGGCTATCCGAACAGGAGGAAAGTGTATATGCGGTTATCCCATTAAGTATGAACCCGTTCATTCCTAGTGGTGACAACGATCAAAAAAGAGAAGAAATGGTGTCTGCATCTGAACTATGTCGGGAAGTTCCAGTGTTGAATCATGTTTGCTTTAACCGTTCAAAGAGAGTCAGTGATTATCCGATGCTAAAGAAACTTAATGAAGCATCCATGTTTGAAACAACACAGTCTTTTGTGAAACTAAAGAAACATAATCGTCAGAAACTTCCCTTAGATACGGAGATGGTCTTACTGCCATTTACGGAGTGCTTTTCGTACGATCTAGCATCTGTTTGCAAGAAACGATATTCACCTGATATGGATTTTATGTTAGGAAAAGTGAGTCAAACACAATTATCTACTCTTTTAAAAGAGACATTTTCTTTCCCATATCAGAATGACCTTGACGATACACAGGGACAGGTTGAGACTCGTGTTTCTTTATTTGGCAGTTTTTATAATGTAGAGGGAATTCCTGATGGCGCCTATTCCTATGACAATGGCACTCATGCACTTCGGAGAATAACAAAGGGAGATTTCCGGGAGTTTTTACAATCTGGACTAACCATGCCCAATGTGAATTTGTATCAAGTTCCACTCTGTATGCATTTGGTTGGAGACAAGGATCACCTCAAAGAAATATTGGAGTATAGGGGATACCGTATTCAACAGATGGAAGCGGGCATTATCGTGCAACGAATGCTCTTGGTGTCGTGTGCTTTAGGAATGGGGGGGCATCCATTGTTGGGATTTGATTCGAAGCCATGTGATGAACTTTACAGGCTCGATTTGAAAGGGAAAACCAGCTTGATCCAAATTCCCGTCGGACCATACCGTCCACGCGCCTGGTTAAGAGGGAGTTTGCATAGCTAGACACGGCAAGAGTAACACACTGTTTTTCAAATTATAGTATTTCATAGTGATAATGCCTCCTTTATGCCGCTTTCGAACCAACTATGCATAAAAGGAGGTAAGTTGTTACAGAGTCATTTATGAATAGCTACGCTAGTACCAATTGGAACTCTGGATGATAATTCTAGAACATCATGATTAAACATTCGAATACATCCATGGGAGACATTTTTACCAATCGAAGCTGGATTATTTGTTCCATGTATACCGTAATGAGGTTTTGACAATCCCATCCAGAGCACTCCAAATGGTCCTCCGGGATTACGTTGTTTATTAATTATCGTGTATGTCCCAGAAGGTGTAGGTGATAATATTTTTCCAACTGCAATTGGGTAAGCTTTTATTAGCCTGTTTCCATCAAAAAGTTTTAATTGATGTTTTGATGTAGAAACGTCAATCCATTTAGCCATGAAGATCAACTCCATTTTTTTTGAATATTGTATGAAGTAACCTAGGCACTTGTTCATTAACAGAAATGGGACTTTAATGTACCAAAATATGAATGAATAATATCTTGACCTCTTTTTAATCCTTAATAATCATTTCAACATCATCTTGACTCATACCTGGGTCAACATAAACTTTGGTGCCACTTCCTTCATATTAAAACTGGCTGAAACTATTTTTCCATTTGAAGAAAATATCATCAGATAAGCTATACTTAATAAAACTAAAGATAATATCGCTGGGATTAATTTCTTTTTATTTATCAATTCATTCCTTGCCCTTTTTCATAATGGACAAAAAAACATGAAAAAAGTTTCAAAAACATCCGTCAAATTGCATAATTAAGACCGAATAACATAGCTGCTTGTAAGATTATTCACAAACTCTAGGAATTTTATAAAAAAATCAGAGCACTTTTTGGAATAAAATTACTAATTTAGTAATATGTCTTGATACACATCAATCCTCAATATACACCAACATTTGTGTTGAATTTCAGGCTAATGTGCATTAGATTTCAATTGGAATGTTTATGATTGGGAAAATGGGAATCACAGAAGACCATTTCTTTTATTCTTCAAAAAAATGCGGCCATGCCCGGGGCGGAACCCGCACTCCCTGTCCGCAAAAATGAAAAATGCGGCCACGCCAAGGGAGGAACCCACTCTCCCTGTCCGCAATGTTGGAAAGCCAGTTTCGATCCTCCTGCTATGCCTACTGCACAATAAATCTCCATTGTTCACCACAAAATAATAAAACTTTATAAAGGAGAGCAGAGGTATTGGATGCTATTTCGGCTGTTATTTACTGATTCTCTCAGTTCCGAACGGGTAACTAGAATAGGGTTTCAGTAATTGTTGTTTATGGAAGCACTCCCGCTATTTCTAAAAGCGTCAGGACAATTTCAAAAAGAATGAGGATGACGATGATCCATTCTACAAAAAGTCCGCGCATAGAGTGGCTGATGTTGGAAAAGCCATCCATGATGCTATATAAAATTTCAGTTTTATTTTTTAATATCGTATAACGATCCTTTAATTCAAAAAATTCCTGCATCTGATCGTAAAATTCACCAGCCACACGGCTTGTCCATGTAATATCAGGCTTATCAAGAATCATGATATAGGCAAGTGTGTTATATTCGTGACGGACAATTTTTGAAGTTGTTCTCGCCAGTTCCTTGTTCCCAATTCTAAGCTTTCCTTTTTCCAACCGGTCTATCATGTTTTCCAATTTATCCAGGATATTGCCCAGTTGTTCCTCTGTTTTCTCAAGTGCCACCGATTTTGCAAGCACCGTTGAAATTAATTCAGGGTAAAAATCTTCATATTTTGGCACGACTACGTATTCGTCATTCAACTCAATGGTTTCAGATTCTTTAATATGAAGACTGTAATCGTCAACATATCTTCCAACATCTAGAAGATTAATGTCCGGCTCAAAGGAGTGAACAAAGTTAAAAATTTCATTTTTCTCATCTACATTGAGGTGATTGATAAATACTATGCTGCCAAAGGAAAAAATCAGTACTTGGAGTGAATCGTTCCTATTATTGGGAAGAATGGAATAGAGAACATTACCTTTTAAAATTAAAGGTTCTTCCCATGTGAATTTTTTCGGAATTCCACAGTGAATAGCAATTTTATTCAAATCAATTTCATTTGTGATCGCAAAAGCTTTAAAAGTAATTGGTTTCATGATTCCACTCTTTTCTGTTAACTTTCTACTATAATTTTATTCCAATTTGCTAAAAAAATGAGTGTAATAACGAAAACTGTTTTACACTCATTTTGATCGCCTTACATTAGAAAAGCAGAAGGATACTTAAAAAAGAAAGGCTGAAATTAATTAACCAGAACATTTTCACTATTTTTGTTTCGAGCCATCCCATTAACTCAAAAGTATGGTGAATAGGCGTCATTAGAAATACGCGTTTTTTTCTTAGTTTCATAGAGATTAGTTGAATGATAGCCGTTAGTGTCTCGATAAAGACAACGCCACCCATCAGGATAAATAAAATCTCTGTTTTTGTGACAAAGGCTAATCCTGCTAACAGCCCGCCTAATGAATGGGAACCAGTATCACCCATAAAAACATGCGCTGGGTTGATATTAAATAATAAAAATCCAAGAATGGCCCCCATGCAGATCAAGATGAATAAAAAAACCTGATAGTAATGTTGTGTATATGCAATAACAGCAAAGGGCAGTAATATGGTTAAGACAATACCTGCCAATAAACCGTCCAGTCTATCGGTAATATTTGTTGCATTAACCGTTGTAATCGTAAATCCAATGAAGAAAAGGAAATAAAACGATTCAAGATTTATAGAGAAATTGGTATTTGGGAGATTGAATATGGGACATGACAATGAAAAAAAGAAGGAAAAAGAAAAGCAAAATGGCTTTTTTAAAGAAATTCTAATTGAAATTAGAGATACAATTGTATTCGAAGTGGTTTGGAACATCTTAATGTTAATTCCTCGGATGATGATTCGGGTAATCAAGAATATTTGGTGAAGAAACAAAAACAGCGTGCCAATTTGCGGATTAGCACGCTAATAATATAATTTTGGAATTATAACCCCTATTAAGTTAGATCCAATCCTTTTTGGTAATATTGCTTCTTAATTTCTTCTGGAACCATGTTTCCTCCGGTACCCCAAACAATATGTGTGCCGTTTTTCAACTTGTCAGATAAACGGTGTTTCGATAAATATTCAGCACCATCATTACCTAATTTAACTGGGCCGATTATACCTGCAAGGGCAGAAGGTTCCATGTGAATGCTCTCTGTATCAACCAGTTTTTTTAGCAGCTTATACAAATGTTCATCATTAACCGTATAAATTCCGCTTAAGAAAGGCTCGATTGTTTTGCCGACAAACCCAGATGGTCTGCCTACTGCAAGGCCATCCGCATCTGTGATATTGTCAATCCCCACATCCTGGACAGAAATTTGATTGTGGAGCCCAGTCATTAAACCAAGCAGCATACAGGGAGAATGGGTAGGTTCGGCAAAGAAGCAGTGAACATTGTCTTGAAATATCAATTTCAGGCCAAAAGCAATACCTCCAGGACCGCCGCCAACTCCACAAGGAAGATAGACAAACAAGGGATGATTTTCGTCGACTTTGATCGCCAGCTCTGCTAATTGTTTTTTCAATCGAGTAGCCGCCACTGCATAACCTAAAAATAGATCACGAGAATTTTCATCATCGATAAAATAACAGGTAGGGTCCTGCTCCGCAAGTTTTCGTCCGTCCTCAACAGCCTTACTGTAATCTGCTTCGTATTCTACAACATTGACATTTTTACTTCTTAGTAGGTCTTTTTTCCATTGTTTCGCATCGGCAGACATATGTACGGTCACATTAAAACCTAACTTGGCCCCGATAATGCCAATGCTGAGTCCTAAATTACCTGTTGATCCAACGGCTATTGAATATTGTGAAAAGAAAGCACGAAATCGATCGCTATCTAAAACAGAATAGTCATCCTGTACGGTCAACAATTGATGCTGTATAGCCAATTCTTCTGCATGTTTGAGAACCTCATAAATACCGCCTCTGGCTTTAATGGACCCTGAAATCGGCAAGTGGCTGTCACATTTTAAAAGTAATTCGCCACCGATTGATTGTCGGTAGTCCTGTTCTAATGATTGCTTCATCGATGGTATCTTCACCAATGGAGATTCGATGATGCCGTTCATCTTCGCTGTTTCCGGAAAAACCTTGGCGATATAAGGTGCAAACCTTACTAGCCGTTCCTCAGCCTGCTTTACATCCTCATAAGTAAGAGGGGATTTCTCAATGGCTGTATAGAATTTTTCCTGATTTGGGTTGGTCCAAAATAGTTCGTCCATTGAAATGAGCTGATTAAATAAAGGGTATTGAGCCTTCAAAGCTTCGATATCTACGTTCATTTTTTTACCCTCCAAGTTTTCGTTGCAAGATACCTTAACTAAACATGTTTAGATTTTTCTTCCATATAGTACAACAAAATTAAAATATTTATAGAAACAGTCAACCTCCTCAAATCCACTTTCCTGTAACCAGTTCAATTGATCACCTAATGTTGACATCTTATCTAACTTTGTCCGTTCATACGCAGCGGCAAGTTCCCCCTGTGTTAAGCCACTACTTTCAATTTTTTGACTCCAGTCAGATTTATACAGTGATTCGATAAAAGGTGTTTGTCCCAAGACCTGATCCGCATTAATGAACAGGCCGCCTTTTTTCAACATACTGAAAACTTTTTTATAGAGATTCTTTTTTTCCGTTTCCGTTAAATGATGAATGGATAATGCTGACACAATAATATCAAACTCACCATCAAAATCATATGTCGTATAGTCATTTAATATATATTTTACATTTGAAAAATATGAAAGACGTTCTTTTGCGACATCAAACATTTTTTCAGAAATATCAATTAAGGTCATTTCCGCATCCGGATACTTTTCTAGAATTAAAGATGATAATAACCCTGTTCCGGCACCAATATCAAGTACAGCGGGGTTTTTAGTTTGAGTGTTTAGTAGCGAAACCGGAATTGTATAAAAATCACGGAAACAAGGTATTAATTTAACCCTTTGAGAATCATACTGTGCTGCATTTTCATTAAATTTTTCTACGATTGAATTTCTAGATTGATTATTTTCCATTTTGTTAGTCCCCTTTAAATTTTTTTGTACTATAAGAAAAGACATCGTAATTTGCTATTATGGGCAAATTACGTGTTTTAATTAATTGAATTATAAGGAATTTAACTTATAATGGAAAATAACAAAAAATACGATTTTTAATAACAAACTGTTATTGAAGTTAAAAAAGGGATTGATCTGGAATGGAAATGAAGTGGATTAAGACATTTATTGTAACAGCAAAATATGAGAATTTCCGAAAAACAGCGGAAGAGCTTTTTTTAACCCAACCGGCTGTTACAAAACATATTAAAAGGTTGGAAGAATCTCTTAATATTGAATTATTTGAGAGAATAGGGAATAAAGTTGTGCTGACACCGGCTGGTCATAGATTTCTAGGTTATGCTAAGGAGATGGTTTCGAAGTATGAGGAAGGAATGGAAGACTTTGAATCTTGGAAACAGGGATATAATCGAAAATTAATTATAGCTACCGCACCACAAATTGCTTCATCCTTTCTGCCGTCACTGTTACGGAGCTTTATGGATGAGAATCCGGATATAGAAGTGATCATCAATATTTTGAAATCTTATGATGTAGGAGGCGAGATTAGTAAGGGACGAGCAGACATAGGACTAACGAGAAGCCACCCCATCCAAACCAATATCAATAGTAAGATCATCTATGAAGAGCCTGTCATCTTAGTAGGGCCAAGTGAATGCACGAAGCGTAGCTCTCTTAATGAGGAAACTATTTTGCAAAAATATAGATTATTAACTCATAATCACCCCGAATATTGGGACGATCTATTGCATGAAGTGCAAAGATATTACCCAACAGTAAGGACAATGGTTGTTAACCAAGTAGAGGTGACAAAACGCTTTATTGAAGAGGGATTAGGTGCCTCCTATCTGCCAAGGACAATGGTTGCGGAGGAATTGAAAAACAATAAACTGACAGAAATCAATTCTGAAAAAATTATCCCACCTAAATCATCTACCTATCTATTAACCAAAATAGAAACGGAGGAGGTAATAAAATTTATCAAATTTGTAAAGGAGGCTGTATCCAGGTTTTAGTAATGTTCATAGTTGGTACTGATAATACAGATAATAAATAATAATCAGAAAATTATGTACATAGTCACCCTGTTTCTGTTATAATTGCAAATAAAAAAATATAGTTGGGGTGATTAAAATTGGGACAGGCAAAGAAAATTGATAGGAAATTTTTAGTTGAGAGTGATTATTTATTAAAAAGTTTAGATTTAGTATCTATCGATCTAGTCGAACAGTTTTACATTGGTTTTGGTGTAGATGAAGAGGTAAGGATTAGAAGTGTGGAGGATCATGCCTCAGAGGACCACAAAGTGACTCATTACCTTTCAATAAAAAAGGGAAGAGGAATGTCCCGCATCAAAATGGAGGTTCAAATTCAGGAAAGTACGTATAAGCAGCTCTATGAAAATTTAACTCCGATTGTCAAAAAAAGATTATTCTATGATTATTGCAGCCATCATTTAACAATCTTCAAGTATTTCGGTAAATTGGAAGGATTAATTATTGTAAAAGTAGAGTTTGATTCAGAGGAAGAGGCCAATAAATTTGAAATTCCTCATTGGTTTAGCACTGAAATCACAGACGACCTTTCCTACAGAAATCAAAATCTTTACTTAAAAATTAATGATATTAACGAATATAGTATGTTAGTGGCGAATTAAGCTTTTATTTTTTAAAAGAATGGGAATGGACTTTTTAGTTGGAAAGCTAAAAGGTCCTTTTTTGTTAGAGCCGCAAAAAGCAAAGGAGTTGGAACGGGAAAAGCAATCCTCCATAAAATAGTACTATTACGAATTTAATAAAAATGGAGGGGAAATGGGATGGTTGTTCAAAATCCAGGCAATTTTGATTATTATAGAATGAATCCGGCAATAGAGAATTGGGGAAACAGCCTTGAAAGGACACAATATCAAATAGGTGAATTCCCCATAGGAAATTATAGAGAAGATATACGATTTGGTGGGAATTTAAAAAACTTTGGAGATAATTTGGGTGGATTGTTTAAGCACTTAAATGGTCTGGCAGGAGCCTTTTCAAATGGCAATGGAGCAAACGGTTCAGGCGGTTCAGGCGGTTCAGGCAATGGCGGTGGGGGGGCACCCGCTAGTTTTAATTGGGAAAATATCACAGGCATTACTAAGCACCTCAATGGCTTAATGGGAGCCTTTCCGTTGGACTCAGGCATGAATGGTTTTGGGAGACCGTTCTTTGGTGGGCGCCCTGGTTTAGGAAATCTTATGGGAAATATGAATCCGGGAGGCTTCATGGGACCTTCTCCGTATGGAATGGGGATGACTGGCTTTGGAAGTCCGGGCTTTGGTGGAGGCCTAGGGGGGCTAGGAAATCTTATGGGTCTTATGAAACCACTGGGAGGCTTATTGGGAATGGGACCTTCTCCGTATGGAATGGGAATGACCGGCTTTGGAAGTCCGGGCTTTGGTGGAGGCCTAGGAGGGCTAGAAAATCTTATGGGCCTTATGAAACCACTGGGGGGCTTAATGGGAATGAATGGTCTAGGTGGTTCTGGATTTGGAGGCCCACTTGGGATGCTTGGTTTAATGGGGAAAGGAATGGGCGGATTACCATTCGGAGGAATGGGACCCTTAGGAGGCTTACAAGGGGGGCTACCGGGTTATTTCTTTTAAGTAATAATAAAGGAAGTGCCCGGCTTTGAAGCTTTTCTCCTCGACCGGGCACTTAACGAATTCTAAGCCTTAGCCTAGTCTACTTGTGATACCTTAAAAATATGATAATCCAACGTTAGGAACTTCATCCCAAACAACCACATATCATGCTTGGCCTCATAAATTAATATTAAAACTATTCATTCATTCTTTGCTGAACATGTTGTATCTTCTGTTGCGCTTTTTCCAGCTCCCCCATTGCAAAATGACAGGCTTCTGCTTCAGCACTGTTAGAGTTAATTTGCTTTAAATGGAAATGGGCTTTATGGATTAAATCCTGAGCTTCTTGCAAATCACCTTTTAGGTTCATAAAGGACCACCATCCTTTCATTAATTAGATTTATCGACTATATCTTGTGCTATTTTCCATTGAATTACACTCTATAGAGAATAATCAATAATTTTCTCGATCAGCTATTTTTGTCCCTCACGAAAGTTTTACAAAAAAATAAGCATACATTTACAGTTGCTTAACATTGAGTTGGTAAAATTTCCATTAACGTGACTTGATAACTTAAGGA
Organism: Schinkia azotoformans; assembly: GCF_035811335.1. Lineage (NCBI taxonomy): Bacteria > Bacillati > Bacillota > Bacilli > Caryophanales > Bacillaceae > Schinkia > Schinkia azotoformans. The sequence continues at coordinate 22,474 of NZ_JARSMD010000023.1, read as the reverse complement.
ATTAGATGGGGGATTAAAATTGAAAAAAATATATAATCGACTGAGCCTGCAAAGTAGATTGCTTCTTATTTTTATTTTGTTGTTTGTTGTATCAATAAATATCCTCGGTTTTACGTTATACAGTAAAGCTAAAACAACCACTATTCAAATTATAGAAGATCGATTATCTCGTGAAGTTGAGATTATGTCATACATAATTAAAAATTTGAAGTTTGTCTATATTAGTGATGAGAATTATTTTTTTCAACAGGTAGAAATGAGCGTTCGTGATCAGCATAAACAATTAGCAGCAGATGGTATAACTTCAGACATGTATTATATGCAAAATGGAAAAATTACACCTTTCCAAGTAAGTAAAAAAGTGGAGAATACCTCTTTAAGTGAACTAGTAGAAAAAATTAATAAGATGGATAAAGGGTTATTCCATGAACAATTGGAGGGGAAGGATTATACCATTTCAGTGCAAAAAATAAATGAAATAAATGGGAATTATGTTTTGGTAGTCCCTACTAATTCGTACTTGGGCCCTGTTAATCAAATGCATTCCTTTATTATTGTGTTAGTCATTATCTCCCTAATGATATGTACAATTCTAATTAGTTTATTTGTAAAAAGTATTACAAAACCATTAAAGGAATTACAGGAAACGATGAGAGAGGTTCGTGAAGGGAATTTAAACAAAACGATTTCTGTAAAAACGACTGTTCCAGAAATAATTTCGTTGAATAAAAGCTTTAATATGATGATCGAGCAAATGGGAAATATGATTCATGAATTAAACGAAACAACAAAGGAACTGGAATCAACAGGAAAAAATCTAAGCCAGTCTTCCAACGAAGCATTGACCTCCAGCCACAAATTGATCCAAGAAATTAATTTGGTAAAGCTAGCTGCTGAGCAGACAGCAGCAACTTCAGAGGATAGTGTTAAAGATTTTAATACGATGAAAGACAAAATTGAATTGCTGATTAATAATATTAATAAAGTTTTTACTAGTTCAGAGGATATGAATAGTTCAGCTATAGGGGGCGAGCGAAATATCACACAATTAATCGAAACCATTAACCAATTCGAATCAGATTTCGATTATATGACTGGCACGATTAAAGAGGTGAAAAATCATTCTATCGCCATTGGTAACCTGGTCGGTTTAATACAAGCGGTAGCCGATCAAACAAAACTGTTAGCACTTAATGCTACGATTGAGGCAACACGGGCGGGAGAGGCTGGGAAGGGCTTTGCAGTTGTAGCCAATGAAGTGCGCAAACTTGCCGACCAATCAACAAAGGCTGCTGAGAAAATAACAAGTTCCATTTTAAGCATGGAGGATGTAACCATTCAGGCTACACAAGAGTTTGATCAAATTTTATTAAAAATTAAAAAGACTTTAACAACTGCAAATCAATCCAAGGAATCCTTTGACGACTTAATGAGTGAAATTGGGATCGTAATTGAAAAAATACAAAACATGCAAGGAGAGCTTTCAGCACTTCAATACATATTACCCCAGCTTGAACAAACAACAGTTGGGATTGTTTCTATATCTCAAGAAACACTTTCAAGCACAGAACAAATGTTTACCACTAGTGATAAACAAATTAGTGAAATGGAGAGAACGCATCTTATAGGTACGCAGCTGATGGAATTATCATCCTCATTGTCCACTAAAACAAAAAAGTTTAACGTAGGATAGCGATGAGTAACATTCAGAGTCCGAATGTCTGTTTTCAAAAGATGTGGAAGCGAATTTATAATCTTCACTTTAAATGTATTTGTGAACAGTGAAGAAAGGCAGATCGTCTGTGTTTTTTTATTTCTTTAAAAAAATGGAAAAAGTATGTTTTGAATTAGACAATGTAGAAGTGACCTATTTAGATAAGGAAATATTAAAGTGAATATATAGCTCAAAAGCAGCTCAGGAAAAAATGAAAAAAGCTGAAAAAGTTGCTCAAGCAGGGCGCATGTCAAAAAAAGAAGCAAAGTCCAAAGCAAATAGAATGTTTGAGACAAAATCCAAGGGCACAAGCCAAAAAGCACTACAACGTGCGGCAAAAGCGATTGAACATAGAAAGGAACATCTTCAAGAAGTCGAAGCGGTAAAAGAGAAAAGACCAATCGTGTTCCGCCAATCAAAAGCTTTAGAATTGCACAATAAGTTTCCAATTATGGCAGACAAACTAACGCTTCGTGTGGAGGAGAAAGTGTTATTAGATGAGGTTAGTTTTCAATTGCCCCTCGCTAAAAAAATTGCTATAACTGGCAGCAACGGCAGTGGGAAAAGCACTTTACTATACCATATTGTGAATCATGGGGAGGGTTTAACCATTTCGCCAAAAGTAAAGTTTGGCTATTAATGTAGCAGATATACACTATGAAATCACTGATCAAATGTTAACTCGGAAGTGATTAAAGTAGCATGACCAATGAAAAACGGGCTGTCCAAAAGGAACGTGCCCGTTTTATTGGATTTTTCAAGGTTTGGGGTACGTTACAAGAATTTGCGTGTCCATTCTTGGTTTTTTCGTCTATCTTATTTTTCAAACGCATTTGCTTTTTCGAGAAAACTTGTATTTAAGTATTTAGTAACATCAATTTCTTTTGTCAGAAGGGGTTGTTCCCCTTCACTAAAAAGTTCAATTAGTTTCTTCCATGAATCAGGATAAATATGGCCGTAGCCTTTTTCGGTTTCGATAGGGGTAGATAGGTCAATGAATGTGTTTAGTCCTAATTGGCCAACCCTTTCATCTGCAAATTCTTCTGGAACTGCGATTTTCATAATTTCAAATGCTGAATTGCGATTTTTAATCGAGAAATCTATTCCTCTTGCAATTCCTCGTGAAATTTTTTCAACTAAATCTGGCCGTTCGTTAATAATTTTTCCGTTAGCAATAATAGCTGTTGAAGGTAGTGATTTAAAAGCCCTAGGTGTTAAGGATTTTGATTGAAAGCCCTTTGTATAAAGGGAAACTAAATCATGTGCTCCACCGCAATAGGCTGCAATTTTCCCCTTTTCAAAAGCGACGAGAATAGTTGTAGCATCATTACCAATTGGAAGAAGAGTGACATCTTCATTCGCATGTAATCCCTCTCTTGCTAAAAGTGATTGAACCATAGGCACTTCAGCACCACTAAGTTCTGTAACTCCAATGGCTTGTCCTTTTAATTGATTTATATTTTTAATGTCAGAATATTTTGGAACGATTAAATCAAATAAATTCGTCGAGTTAATTTGATATACAACTTTAATGTCTATCCCTTGGTCCCAAGCCGGGATTAGAGAGGCAACAGCAACGACGCCGAAATCAGCAGTCCCAGCACCAATTTGCTGCACAACATTTGCGCCGCCTTTTTCAGGAACCAGTTCAACATCAAGACCTTCCTCTTGAAAAAACCCTTTTTCCTTAGCAATATAAGCGTAAAACATGGGATTACCTTTGGCAGCCAATAAAAGCTTCACTTTTTCTAATTCAGTATCACTACTTGTAGGTGAATTGCCTCCATCATTCGTCGAGGTTGACCCACATGCAGTTATAAGTATTATTGAAAAGAATAGTAAAATGCTTACCGTAGATTTCATCTCATATCATCTCCTATTATTCAGAAGACATCCCTGTATCTATTATACATGTAAAATGTTTCTTATGGTGCAACATTCTGGATATTTCGACACTCAATATAAAGTATAAAGGTGATAAATACGATCATCGGTATGATACTAGTAGAATACAGAACGTTAGGAAGAGTAGAGTAGAGTAAAAAAATAAAACAGCTCCTTTCTAACAGAAGTGAGCTGCTTTACTGAGCCTGGGGGTCGGGAACTGTGTCCCAGAGCCGGTATGTTTATTTTATTTTTTTATGATATTGAAATTTGCCCCTAGAACTGGCCAATTTTGCTGGAATGCTGGCCCAAGGACCCAGTAGCTTACCCCGCGAAGATTGTACTCTTTTGCAGTGTCGTATTTGACCTGTATGCTGCGGGCATCTTCAAACCACACTTCATGCTGTTGACCTGATCGATCTGTGTAATGGAAAAATGGCGATTGAGAGGTTTCATCATAGTTAATGGCAACGCCATTTTGCGCCGCAATGTTGACAGCCTGTCTTGGACCAATAACATCAGCCCTTGTTCCATATTTCCAAGGGATCTTCCAATCATAACCATATATCGGTACACCCATAATAATTTTATGACGAGGAATGACGGAAACCGCATAATCTAGCACCTTTTTTACCTCATTAATAGGAGCAACTGCCATTGGACGGCCGCCAATCCAACCCCATTCATAAGTCATGATCACTACAAAATCAACAATTTCCCCGTGAGCGGCATAGTCATGAGCCGCATATTGTAATCCTTTTTGTTCCGCACTGTACTTAGGAGCAAGTGCTGTTGAAACAGAGTAACCCTCTGGTTTTATTCGTCTAACGACTTTTCGGAGGAAATTATTAAAGTTTTCCTTATCCTCAGGGTAGACGTATTCAAAATCGATATTTACCCCTGTATACCCTTTTTGCTTTAGCTCTGCCAATATATTAGTAATGAGTGTATTCTGAATGTCTTCATTTCTTATAATTTGGGCGGCTTCGTCTGGATTAAAACCCGCATTTGTAATCGCAAGAAGCGGGGAAACATTTCTGTTCCGAGCGACTGTAAGGATAGCATTGTCATCTAAAGGTGTAAGGCCCCCAGTCTTTGTAACATTATGACTAAATGGGCTGATATAGGTAAGATATGGTGCGATCGGTGAAACAAGATTCGCTCCGTCCTGGCCCACCCTAGTTACGTAGGCATTTACTTCCATGGCTTTTTTCATGGACGTCTCAGGTATCCTCAGTCTTTGCCCAATATAAAGCATCTCTGGATTTTGAAGTTGGTTTGCCTGAACAATGGCTGAAACGCTTACTCCATAACGATTCGCAATTAACCATAACGTTTCCCCAGATTGAACGGAATGATAAATAACGGGAATGGTTAGTACTTGACCAATATAAAGTCTCGATGGGTCTGTTAGCTGATTTGCTTTTACAATCTCTTGTATCGATACACCGAAACGATAGGCTATTGACCATAAGGTATCTCCGGGCTGAACCACATATTGTTGATAAGGTGCAGGGATCACTAATGCCTCCCCGACAACCAACCTGTTCGGGTCCTCCAAACCGTTAGCAAAAACAATTTGTTGATTGGTAGTCCCAAATTTATGAGAGATTCTCGAAAGAGTGTCTCCTCTTTGTACAACATATATTTTCATCATCCGCCACCTCAAAGTAAGCATTAATAATATGCAATTTACTTTAGGATATTCATGGGTAAACAATTATGTGATAAAAGCCGTGGGAGAGCAGCGGGTGGGTAAGCGAGCCGCAGTACCCGACCCCGTGGCTCATTCAATAGATAATATTCATGATTTTTTTAATAATAAGTCCGGTTATTACTCCAGGAATAACAAATAACATGGGAAGCCAGACAGGCCCAAAAAATATTCCAAAAATCTTTAAATTTGATGAGTACATCAAACCAACGGTAACAAAAAATGCGGAAAATACATAAGGAAGAAAAGAAAAGTGATCTTTTCCGCCTTCTGCATCTTTAACGGCATCCCACATGGCAAAAAAATATAAACAAGGATAAAACATTAACCATTCCAAGTCTGTTTCGTGTACGGCTTCGTTTATTTTTCCATTAAAGCTTAAAAGAATAATTTTATTAAAATTAGCTTTTACGTTAATCAGAAATTCAAGTGCTACTAAAACAATGCCTTTTACTATTTTTCCGTTTAAAAATTGTCCAAACCCTGGAAGGGCAATACTCCACATTAGCTTTTCAAATGCATTCCTATTCATAAGTACCTTTGTTTTGTATTAATAAAACTACAATTCTTTGCATAAAAAGGGGAGTTTTACTGTATCTTTTATCCATATAATCACCTCCTGGATATTATTTACCAATTTTTTGGGTGTTATGAATTCTTGTAGTGAAATTTGAACATAAATAGTCATCTATTTTCAATTACAGGCCATGGGGTCGGGAACTGTGTCCCAAATAAAAAAGCATACCAACGTTGGTATGCCTTGTATTTTTGCTATCTTTTTTTCTTTTTATTATCCAAAACAAGCTGTTGCTTCTTTTTAACTTCCTCCTGGACAACTTTTACGTGAATGGTTCTCTCATCAATCGTATCTACACTCAAAACCTTTGCTTTCCGGCCCTTAATTTTTAAATCCTGACCAACCGATGGAACATTTTGAAGCAGCTGACTTAATAAAATATTTTTGTTTTCAATAAAATGAACAGTAAACATTCTATTTTCACCTACTTTTCGGGGGATGTTAATAAAAAAGACCTCATGAAAATCTTTATATAGAATATTTGAGTCATGTGAAATTTAGACCATATAACTAATAACTTTTGCTGGCTGTTTACGTCAGATTTTTAAGAAAGAAGAAAAGGGTGCTGTTTTATGAAAAATAAGTGGATAAGGCAGATGCGTTTCATAAGTGAAGCAATCGGAACTGATGTAAGGTGGGAAGGGAAGCAAAATACAGTTTTTATTAAAACGGAGAAATAAAATAGGGGAGACTGACTCTAAGTAAATGAGCCAGTCTCCTTATTTTAAAAAACTAGTTGACAACTTTATTAACGGCCTCAACATATTTCTCGTACCATTTATTCCATTCTTCACGTCTAGATTCAATCGTTGTTCCAGCAAGGAGGGCTTCCACAACATCAAGACATACATGCCAGCCTGCCAGATCCCTTGGAGTATGGTCTGTAATTTTTGATATCTTTTCAACTAACACTAATTGACAACCCGAAGATTCTTCACTCAATTCGAAACGAACTATTGTCTCACCCCAGGTATATTCTAGGACAGCCTGCATTTTTAACTCGGTAATAGTCATTTCTAAAAACGTCCCATTTCGCATGTCAAATTTAATGATTCCGCCTTCTCGAAGTTCGTTCACGCTTAACTCAGGGAACCACATTGCTAGCTTCTCATTTTCGGTTAAATATGACCAAACATCATGAACAGAGTGCTTTAAATGACGTTCAAAGCGGGCTATATATTGATTCTCGGCTTTTTCAATTTTGGCAAGCAACATTGATTCCTCCATTATTTTAATGACTATATAAAAAAACAATACAATGATATTATACTATAGAAATCGATAGGGGGTCTTTCAGTGGGATTTTTTCAATTTGTAATCATTTTCATTCTTCTGTCTGTATTAATAGAGAGGGTAATTCGAAAACGGCTTGGTATAGAAAAGAAAAAGATTTCGGAGACCGCAGGGAAAAATGTAGATCGTTGGGGTCGTGGAATTATTCTTGTTACTTTTTTAGCTACTTTTTCGTATTTTATTGATAAAGATGATGAAATCGTGAAGTGGTATTGGATTTCCTATTACGTCATATTAATGGGGTTTCAAACATACATCCAATGGAAGTATCTAAAAGACTCGAAAGAATACATACTTTCACTTATATTTTTAGTACTAGGTATAGTTTTCTTATTAAGTGTGGATAGTGTACTTTGATGTGTTGTAGTTGGACAAGGAACCGAATCGATGGTCCCTTGTCCGATTTTAAAAGTAAAGAAAGTATCTAGTTTTTGAACATCGTTGTCTGGCTCCAGCGCCTATCGCCTAGCAAACTTCAGGTCTCCTTCCTACGATAAGTCAACTAAGAATTGCTAACACAATTCAAGTTTCTTTTATCGCTGTCGTTGTCCCCTCCAGTTTGTACGGCGATAAGCAAGGCGCTTCCGCTTTTCTTAGTAACCCGAGTTTTCAGAAGTAAGATTTTCAAGCATCGTATGATCGCCTTTTTGCAACGGTTTTTCTGCCGGACCTTCAATGACTTCACCCGTGTATGAGAATCTGGATCCGTGGCATGGACAATCCCAAGTACGTTCACCATCATTCCAATTCACTTCGCAGCCAACATGCGTACACGTCGTATCAACAATATGTAGTTTTCCTTCGGTATCCCGGTAGGCGCCTTTTCGGGCACCATTAACCATCACAATTCCGCCTTCATCATTTGCCAATTCTTCTGCATACTTGTTGCTAACCTCGAGTTTTCCTTTTATTAAGTGTTTCGCTACATCAATATTTTCTTTAAAGAACTTTTGCAAACTTGGGTCCGCATAAAAACGAGATGGGGTGTAGACGGTTTGATATGGATTCTCTTTATTCAGTGCCATATCCGCTAATAACAAGCCTGCCGCCGTGCCATTGGTCATGCCCCATTTTCGATAACCTGTAGCAATAAGGATATTATGAACACCGGAAGTGATTTCACCAACATATGGAAGTTTATCCAATGTTGCTAAATCCTGAGTTGACCAGCGGTAATCAAAGTGATCAAGATTGAAAACATCTTTTGCGAACTTTTCCAATGCTTTGTAATGTTCCTTCGTATCTACACCTTGACCCGATTTATGGCTCTCACCTCCAATGATGAGCAAATTCTCACCATCTACCGGCGTAAAACGAATCGACCGGTTGGGCTTATCAACGCTTAGATACGTGCCACCCGGATAATCCATGTTTGTTTTCGTAGCAAGTACATAAGAACGGTCCGCATGTAATCGTCCAGAATAAAAACCCGTCCCTTCATAGAAAGGAAAATGAGAGCAAGAGAGGACCCCATTCCCCGTAACACGGTGACCGTCGCGGGTAAGGACTGTCGCTTTATTTTCATCTCGTTCAATATTTACCGCTACCGTGTTTTCAAAAATGTATCCACCTTTGTCGACTATAACTTTTACAAGGTGAGTCAAATATTTAAGGGGATGAAATTGGGCTTGTTTTTTCATAACGAGCCCTTTGTAGATTTTAATATCAAAAGGAATTTCATTTATAATATTACCTTCAATATTTAATTTTTGATAAGCTTGGAATTCCTTTTCGATTTTTTGGATACTTTGCTCTTCAGTTGTATAAAGATGTGCATCTTGTTCGCTGAAATCACAATCGATTTTAAGATCATTGACCGTGTTTTTAATAAAATTCAAGGCATTTGTGTTCGCTTCATAATATAATCTTGCTTTATTAATTCCAAAATGGCTGATTAATTCATCGTAAATGATATCATGTTGTGCTGTTATTTTCGCAGTCGTATGGCCGGTTGTTCCATTTAGCAGTTTGCCTGCATCAATGAGTGCAACTCTAACACCTTCATTGACCAAGAGATACGCAGCCGTAATACCGGTAATACCACCGCCAACAATAACAACATCCGTCTCCAAATCTCCATCCAGCTGTTTAAATTCAGGAAAATCTATGCCATCCCGCCAATATGGCTCCGGGAATTGTGGAATCTTCTCATCTGCCAAAAATAAAACCTCCGTTTCATTATCAAAAAGATAAATTTAGTGTTTGAAACAAATTGGGAAATTATACTTGTGGGCTAGAGTTTCCTCGGCCAGAGTTCCCGACCCTGCGGCTCTTTTTAGTTCTTCTGAAATTTGTTCGCCCCATATTTGATAAGCGTTCCCCATAAGATGAACGCCATCAATCGTGTATTTTTGATCTAATGTATGTCCATTTGCTAATTTGCTGTTTAAATCGATGAACGGGATATCATTTTCAGTAGCTAATTTTTTTAACATATTATTTAGCTCGTCCACCTTCTGATTAATCTTCTTGTGTTTTCTTTCAGATGAAGAAACGTAGAGTGTGGAGGTAATAACAGGTTTAATTTGCCGATCGATTAATTCAGTCACAATTTTTCGGTGGTTACGAGCGATTTCCTCGGGTGCAGTCTCATTTGACCTAATGTCATTAATCCCACCCATTAGAAAGACCATCTTAGGTTTCAATTTATAAATATAATGAAGCCGATTTAACATTCCTTCCGTAATATCACCACGAATCCCACGATTAACAACATCATTTCTTTCTAATAATTCGCGCCAATCAACTGCCTGGGTTATTGAATCTCCAAGCATAGCGACATTGGCTTGTTTCGTTGGATATACATCAAAAAGGCTTGTTCTCATCATATATATTTTGTTCTGGAGGTAATCCGGGGCTTTAGCATGGATTTCCTCCTCGTTCCTATTAAATTTTACGATGAAAAAGATAAGCAAAAGATTCACCGATATGGATAGAAAAAATAGCTTTTTAAATGTACCCTGCATGTTTTTACCCTTTCTTTTTTCAATTAGTTTTACCAGGCAAATAGCATTAATGTATTTAGCAGTCCTTTGAAGAAATAGGTTTTGGTGTAATTATATGGTAAATTTTAAATTAGGGAAGAGGAGGCTTAAGGTGGTGTCTCAATGAGTGGTTTAAAATAATGTAACAACGCTTGGATTTTGTAAGAAGCCCTCTAAACATACTTTCATAACTTAATAATTATATATTTATTATAAAATTGGTATTGGAATTTATTAGTTAGTATTTTTATAATTCAAAATATATAGAAAAATAAAAGCTTAAAAGAGGTGGTACTAGTGAATAACAATTATCTGCAAAATTCCAGTTAAAAAGTTAGAAAGAGAAGCAATTATGTAAGCGATTCCATAGACGATTTAAAAAAGAATTAATAGATTTCAACTATGTTGAAAATTACAGATTATTGGAGGGAATCCACTTAGAAGGAAAAAAGGCCTAATATACTTGAGGCATGAGAGGTATGTTAATACATATAAACATAGCTTACTAGAATTCAATTATATACTAAAATAGGCTCTCGGAATTTCTAGAGTGATATCTGTGTATTTTCCAAAAAATCACTGGAAATAGAGCTAGTATGGGGATGTAATCATCCATTTTCATACTGTTTTCAAAAAAGGGCATGCCAAATAAGCCTAAGTTACCGATTTTATAAAATTTATAAACAGTTCAAGAAAATCCTTGAACCACATAGCTCGGCAAATGCCGAGAGTCTATTAATAGATTAGGAGGAAGTTATTGTGAAGAGAATTAAATATTATTTATCAATTTTGTTATCTCTTGTGCTTTTATCTGCGTGTGGGACACCATCATCTACTAATAAAGGAGAAGGCGGTAGTACAAGTGGTGGAAATGAAGATACAATAAAAATCGGTGCCGTTACAAGTTTAACAGGTGCCTATGCTCCTATTGGAACGGAAGTAGTTGAGGCGGTGGAATTTGCGGTTAAGGAAGTAAATGAAAATGGTGGTATCCTTGGGAAACAAGTTGAAGTCATTAAAGAAGACGATGAAGGTTCTCCAGATGTAGGCTTACGAAAGGCTGAAAGACTTGTAAATAAGGAGGGTGTAAATTTTGTAATGGGTGCAGTATCTAGTGCTGTTGGTTTAGCAATTGGTGCAAAAATGCCAGAATGGAATGGTCTCTATCTTTCCTCTGTCAATAAGACACCTAAATTAACAACTACTAATTTTAATAAAAATATGTTCCGTGGTAATCATAACGACTTGCAGGATATGGCAACAATCAAAGCATGGTATCCACAAGCAGTAAAAGGAAAAACATGGTATATGATTGGTGCTGATTATGAGTGGGGTCATAGTTCGTTAGCTAGGTTCAAGGAAATTGCAGAAGCTAATGGGGATAAAGTGCTTGGTGAAGCCTATACACCACTAGGGACAACTGATTACTCATCACAAATAACGAATATTATTGCTTCTAAACCAGATGGAGTTTGGGTAGCGTTGTCAGGGAGCGATGGTATTAATTTCATGTCTCAAGCAAAAAGCTTTGGATTAATGGATAAAACCACTGTCGTTACATTTTTAACTGACTTAGTAATAAATGGTACTGGAAGTGATATGGTAGGCGTTTTAGGAAATGCCAATTATCATTACTCGATTGATAATCCAAAAAATAAGGAATTTGTAGCAAACTTTGAAAAGGCTGTTAACAAGAAACCAACAGTCTACCATGGTGAAGCATACTATACTTTACAAATGTTATTTGAGGGGATAAAAGCTGCTGGTTCAGCAGAAACAGAAGATGTTATGAAAGCAATGGAAGGTTTAACAATTGATTCTTTATTAGGTGAAATGACAGTGCGCGCAGAAGATCATCAGTTATTACACCCTAATTTCATGGGTGAGGTTGTCGAAAAAGATGGTGAAGTAACTGTTGAAATTATCTATGAATCAACTATTGGAGAAGCTAATCCTTAATAATAATCAATGATTTATTGAAAAGTTAAAAAGAGCTAAGTTATTGCTAGACTTCACATAATGTGAACTAGAAATGACTTAGCAATTTAACAAGAAAATTTGGTAGTTAGTAAGAGACTATTAGTCTGAAAGGTGGGGGAGAGCATGATCGTTCTAATACATTTTTTAAATGCGTTAGCACAGGGAATGCTTTTGGCATTAACGGCTTTAGGCCTAACAATGATATTTGGATTTTTAAATGTTGTTAACTTTGCTCATGGAGCTATATACATGTTAGGAGCTTACTTTGCATTTGCCATTGTAAATACGTTACATAGTTTTTGGTTAGCATTAATTTTGTCCCCGATATTAGTTGGATTGCTAGGAGTTATTTTAGAGCGCTTTTGGCTTAGAAAATTGGAATCAAAGGACCCAGTTTATTCGATGTTGCTAACATTTGGATTAGCCTTGATTATTGAAAATGCAGTAAAAATGGTATGGGGTACATCTAATCATTCATTTAATGGACCAGCCTTTCTTCAAGGATCTATTGATATTATGGGATTTCCATATCCAGCCTATCGACTATTCGTTATCGTCTTTTCAGCATTAGTTTGCTTAATCTTGTATACACTACTTCACCATACGAAAGTGGGTATTCGTGTTAGAGCAGGTACAGAAGATGGAGAAATGGCTTTAGCGCTCGGTATTAATACTAAAAAATTGGGGATGTTCGTATTTGGAGGAGGTTGTTCATTAGCTGCAGCAGCTGGTGTTGTAGCTGGTCCATATCTATCGTTAACACCTGATATGGGAGGTTTAATAATCATTACAACTTTTATCATCATTACAATTGGTGGAATGGGAAATTTAGCGGGGGTAATTGTAAGTGCTTTATTAGTGGGTTTCATTCAAACAATAGGAAGTATTTTCATGCCTGATTTTGCCATGGTATTTGTCTATGTTGTAATGATTCTTATATTAATTATTAACGATAAAGGTATCTCAGCCCTTATTAAACGACCGACTCATTAAAATAGTAACTTAGATTAATAGTATTAACAGAGGGGGGTAATAAAATGCATGAAAATGAAAAAGTAATTAGCAGTCCCATTAGCGCACACAGTAACAGCAATGCGATAAAGATTAGTTGGAATAGGAATCTCGCTTTTTATATCGGGATTACCGTAGTTATTGTATATGCCGCTTTATTTTTCGAACCGTATTATCAAAGATTGCTAATTGAAATGATGATTTTTGCACTATTAGCCATGAGTCTTGATTTATTGGTTGGTTTTACGGGGATAGTTAGCTTTGGGCATGCAGCCTTTTTTGGATTAACAATGTACACAAGCGGGATTTTGATTACTAAACTAGGCTGGCCATTCTTGCTAGGTGCTATAGTAGCATTTATTTTTACCATTATAGTTTCAGCCCTTATCGGTTGGTTTTGTGTAAGGCTTAGTGGTATACAATTTGCGATGTTAACTCTGGCATTTGGGATGTTAATCTGGACGATTATTACCAAGTGGAGAGAAGTTACAAATGGATTAGATGGTTTTTCGGTATCTGAAGGACTTTCTATAAATTTAGGTGTAATAGAGCTTCCATTAACAGATCCGCTAGTTCTGTTATTTATTACAGCAGGAGTTCTTATAGTATCGTTCTGGAGTATGAATAGACTCGTTAAATCAAATTTTGGTCAAGTTTTAATTGCTATTAGAGAAAATGAAGATCGTACAGGTTTCTTAGGCTTTAGTAATACCTATATTAAATTGCAAGTGTTTTTAATTAGTGCAGCTTATGCTTCGATCGCCGGAATTCTCTTTATGCTATTAAAGACATTTGTTTCACCTGATTTTGTTCATTGGGCGTTCTCAGGAAACATATTAATGATGACAATTCTAGGTGGTATGGGAACTATTTTTGGACCATTATTAGGTGCAGGTCTCTTTATTTGGTTACAAGATTGGGCAAGTTCCTATACAGAGAACTGGATGATTATTATTGGTTTTATCTTTGTTCTTGTTGTTTTGTATCTGCCTAGGGGGGTATTCGGATGGATGTTCAAAAAATAAAGGGAAATCATATGGAATCTGATGTTATTTTGAAAGTTGATAATATTCATTTCTCTTACCAGGTTACACCAGTGACGAAAGATGTAAGCTTGACAATAAGAAAGGGTGAAATACGAGCGATTATTGGTCCAAATGGAGCAGGAAAATCTACTATTTTAAGCTTGATCTCAGGAAAAAATCACCCGCAAAGGGGAAAGATTGCCTTTAAAGATAAAGAAATAACACATATGAAACCCCATCAAATTAGAAAATTAGGGATTTCTAGGTCATTTCAGATTACTAATATCTTCCCTTCTTATACAGTTTATGAAAACGTTAGTTTAGCTGTCCAGGGGATGATGGACCAAAAATATAATTTCTGGAGACCACCAACTTCTTACCCACAAATCCATGAAGAAACAACCAGATTACTAGAGGAGTGTAACTTGTCAGGGGTAGCCAATGTAAAGGCAAAAGAATTATCCTATGCTGAGCAAAGACAAATTGAAATCGCTCTATCACTAGCTGGCAACCCAGAATTATTACTTTTGGATGAACCGACTGCTGGTCTTTCAGTTGAAGAAAGTCAGTCACTTGCAAGACTAGTCAAGAGGATTTCTGATAATCATAATTTATCGGTAATTTTTATAGAACATGACATGGATATTGTATTTTCCATCTCCGATATAATCACGGTTTTATACTATGGAGAAATTCTTGTTGAAGATGTTCCCGAAAGAATTAAAGCTAACGCTAAAGTTCAAGAAGTGTACCTTGGGACGTAAGGAGGGAATAAAATGTCGACATTATTACAATTGAAAAATGTTAATAGTTTTTATGGCGAAGCACACATACTCCATAATCTCTCGCTCGAAATCAACTCTGGCGAAGTAGTTAGCTTGTTAGGTAGGAATGGTGTAGGTAAGACTACAACTTTAAAAACAATTATGGGCATGGTTAAAGTAGATGGGGATGTCATATTTAATGAGGGAAATATTAGTGGGGTTCCAGCAAACATTATTGCAAAAAAAGGAATTGGTTATGTACCTGAAGAACGTAGAATTTTCCCTAGTTTAACGGTAAAAGAAAATTTGTTAGTTGGTGTATATCAAAAAGGGGAATGGGGACTACGTGAAATCTATGAACTATTTCCAGTACTTGAAAAACGACAAAACAGTATGGGAACGATGTTAAGTGGGGGAGAACAACAAATGTTGGCAATTGCCCGTTGTCTTATGACTAATCCTAAATTAATTTTACTAGATGAACCTTGTGAGGGTTTAGCTCCCGTAATTGTACAAGAATTAGAAAGGGCAATAGCTAAATTAAAAGATAAACATGTAACAATACTGTTAGCTGAGCAAAGTTTGCGTTTATCTAAAACACTCGCAAACCGCCATTATATTTTAAGTAAAGGTGAGGTATGCTTCGAAGGAAATTCAAATGAGCTATTTAGTGATGAGGCTGTATTAGTTAAGTATTTAGGTGTAAGTTAATGTATCAAAAACTACCTAAATAAATAAGCGGAATTTGGGGGGGATTTAAGATGAGATTACTAGATAAAGTTGCGATTATTACTGGTGCTGCATCAGGGATGGGAAAGGCTGAAGCACTTCATTTTGCAAAAGAAGGTGCAAAGGTTGTTGTTGCGGATTTAAATATTGAAAGTGCAGAGGCAGTAGTTAAGGAGATTAATAAATTCGGTGGAGAGGGATTGGCGATCAAAGTTGATGTAACCAATCAAAATGATATTAATAACCTGGTAGTGTTAACGTTGCAAACATTTGACAAAATTGACATTCTAGTTAACAATGCGGGCATTTTTGATAAATACACCAATAGTTTAGATACAAATGAGGAGCTATGGGATCTCATTTTAAATGTAAATCTTAAAGCTGTATTTAATATAACAAATGCTGTTCTACCAGGTATGCTTCAACGCGAAAATGGTACGATCGTCAACATCGCTTCAATTGCTGGCTTGGTAGCACAAATGGGTGGTGCTGCTTATACGGCCTCTAAGCATGGTGTTGTCGGCTATACTAAACACCTAGCTGCAGTATATGGTTCTAAAGGGATTAAAATTAACGCAATTGCCCCTGGAACGATTCAAACACCGTTAACCGAAGAGATGTTAAAAACTCGTTCAACAGATAAAATTCCATTGGACCGATTTGGCCATGATTACGAAGTGGCTGAATTAGCTGTATTTTTGGCATCTGATGAAGCAAAGTTTATGAACGGTTCAATTGTTACAATTGATGGCGGCTATACGGCCGTTTAAACCTTATTCAGTAGCCATTAAGGAATTCCTCTTAATGGCTTTTTGTACTAAAAGGGAACAATGAAAAGGGGTTGTAATTATGTTAAATGGTAAAGTGGCTGTTATAACTGGTGCTGGCTCTGGAATTGGGGAGGCAACTGCACGTTTATTAGCCAAAGAAGGAGCAAAGGTCGTTATTGGCGACGTAGCAGTTACTGCTAGAGAAGTAGTTGAAGAAATAAAGAAGGATGGTGGGGAAGCGTTATTTATTGCTTGTGACGTCACTAAGGAGGATGATGTGCAAAATTTAATGGAGACGACCTTTAATACATTCGGTAGTCTTGATATTTTAGTAGCTAATGCAGGTATCCCGGAGAAAAAAAGGCCTGTACATGAAATGGAGTTATCTGAATGGCAAAGAGTAATTGATATTGATCTAACAGGAGTAGTCATTTCAAATAAGTATGCAATCCAACAAATGTTGAAAAAGGATTACGGAGCAATTGTTAATATGGGATCGATTTTGGCACTTGTTGGGCAAGCAGGCAGTACGGCCTATTCTGCTGCAAAAGCGGCAGTTGTAAATTTTACACGGTCTCAGGCATTAACATATGCGAAGCAAGGAATTCGTATAAATAGCGTTTGTCCAGGTTATATTGAAACACCGTTGCTGGTAAATTTACCAAAAGAAATAACAACTGCAATGCTGGATAAACAACCGATTGGCCGTCTTGGAAAACCTGAAGAAGTGGCGAATGTGATTGCGTTTCTTGTAAGCGACAGAGCTTCTTTTGTTACCGGGGCATCGATTTCAGTTGATGGCGGGTATACGGCTCAATAGGCCGGGTTAATCGAATGGAAAAATATATGGATAAAGAACTACATCATGTTAAAGATACCCGAACCGGAATGAATATCCTCATGTTAATTGCCTTAATCGGGCTAGCTATTAACCTACGCAGCCCTTTAACCTCATTGTCGCCAATTATTGGTGAGTTGCAAATGGATTTAGGGATAAGTTCAACAATGGCAGGCTTATTAACGACGATCCCTATTCTGTGTTTTGGAATTCTTACACCTTTAGCATCCGGTTTTATTGCTCGAATGGGAATTGAAGTTTCTGTAGCCACAACACTTGGTGGTGTGGCAATTGGAACCGTACTTCGGTCGCTTGATGGGATTGCCGTGGCATTAGTAGGGACTGTAATTTTAGGTGCATCTCTCACAATAGGTAACATTGTGAGTATTATGATCATTGCCCGTGACTTTTCCCGAAGTTCCAACACAGTGACAGGTGTTTATACGTCTGCTTTAAATATAGGGACAATGTTCACGTCTGCCTTTACTGCCCCCCTTGCAATATTTTTTGGTTGGCGAGTGGCTACCACCCTATGGGTGGTTCTTGCTATTTTGGCCGGAATTGTTTGGGTAATCGTGTTTTTGCGTCCCAATCATCCAAATGTAGTTATCGGAAAAAAGGGTACTGAATTTAATGTTTCAGAAAAATGGCGTTTGCCGGTGTGGAAACGGAAGTTTGTATGGCTATTAGTTATAGCTTTTGCGTCCCATTTATTTCTTTATTATGCTATGACTGCATGGCTACCGGTTTATTTTATTGAAACCAGCAGCATGAACCCAACCTCTGCGGGAATTGCCGCATCTGCATTTCAAATACTTGCCTTAGTAGGCGCATTTGGTGTACCTACTCTCGCTGCAATGGGGAGGATGAGTAATGTAGCATTATTGAGTGGAATAGCGGCCTGTTGGCTTGCTATCCCCATTGGTTTATTTATCGCCCCACAATGGTGGCCGCTATGGTCATTAATCGGAGGTATTGCACAAGGGGGAGGATTCACCGTTTTATTCATGTTAATCGTTGATCATTCCCATGATATTGATGACAATCGAAAAGTTTCCTCTCTTGTACAAGGGTTAGGTTATAGTATCGCTTCACTTGGCCCAATTGTAATTGGAGGTCTAAACCAATATTTCAAGCAATGGCTGCCTGGGTTTACTTTACTTACAATGATTGCCATTGTCATGTTAGTAGTAAGCTTTATAATGCATAGGGATTTATATCTTAAACATACCAAAACCACCGGACAAGGTTACAGCTGAAGATTCAACTGGAAATATCAAAGAAAAATCCACTGATAATGAAATCAGTGGATTTTCTGTCCATGTAATTAAATTGAATACCTTCGCTTTCAAGCCTTTAATTTATTGTATAGGAGAAAAATTTGTTGGATATAAAATTTTATTTTCTTGTTTTTCAAACATTGGTAAAACAAGGGGAATAAATTTCTCAACCCACTCTTGATCCTGATATAGAGCTATACGTCGTTCCGCACGGTCATCAAGACTTTCGTATTCCCATATATGCACGACCTGATTAAGCTCGCCAATTTCCGTATACCAAAATCCAGCTAATTTTGAGTATTTTGAAATAATCGGTAAACCGATCTCCTCAAATAATTTTAGATATTCCGGCACTTTGCCAATCTTTAAGGTATAAGTTCTCATTTCATAAACCATATAATAGAACTCCTTTATTGTATTAAACCATTAGTTAGAAACAACAGGTTTTACTTGTGTTTCTAGCACCTCAATTAAGTTCTCTTTTAATTCTCTGCAATATCGAGGGAGTACTTTAGCCATAAGGGCATCTACTACTTTTTTTGCCATCCCTTTTCCTTCCATATTTAATCTGAATTCAAGGTCCGTAGCATTTGATCCTATTGGAACCGCTTTATATATGCCTTCGCCTTTAATTCCTTCTTTCTCTGCTACTAGGGTAAAAGCAATCGTATCAGGAGCAACCCTTTCCGTCACTGTTACATGAAAATCTACCTTTCTCTTGAAAATCTTAACATCTCCCTTAAGAGTCCATATAGAGATATTTTCATCAATTTCTTCAAAAGAAACATAACCTGGCATACATGGAGCCCAATTTCCCATATCTTTAATAAAATTCCACATCGTTTCAATGTTAAGTTCCACTCGACCACTCTCAATTGCAGCTGGCATACTCGTCATCCCCTTATATTTTTTTATATCATCTGTTTTCTAATGAATAGCACATTTTTTAAGAACGAATAGCATTAACCCCGTCTGTATTTGGTTTAACAATACTAGAGGCATGCAAACCTGCAATATAACCAAATGTGAGTGCAGGTCCTAATGTACCACCGGCTCCCGGATAACCTGGTCCCATCATGCTTGCCGCGGCATTTCCGGCAGCATATAGTCCTTGAATAGGTTCACCCCAAACATTTAAAACTTGAGCACTCGCGTTTGTCACCGCTCCACCTTTTGTCCCAAGTGTACCTGAGTATACTGGCAATGCATAGAAGGGCCCTTGATCAATTGGACCTAGACCTGCATTTGGTTTGTTTCTTGGATCACCATAGTATGAATCATACTTGCTTTCACCACGATGGAAGTCAGGATCTTTTCCTTCTATAGCAAATTGGTTAAAGCGCTCGACAGTTTTTGTTAGTTGATCGCCATCAATTCCAACTTTTTCAGCAAGCTCTTGTAATGTATTGGCACAGAATAACCAATCTGGATCTGGATCACCAGGCATTAATGTCATTACGGAATATTTAGAACGGAATCGACCGTCGAAAATAATCCATGAAGGCATATTGGAATACTCGTATTTAGTTGGGTCAAAGACATGGAATGCTCTCGCCATATCGTTATAGTTCGCAGCTTCATTCACAAAACGTTTTCCTGCACGGTTTACTAGAATACTTCCTGGTAAAGAACGTTCTCCGCGAGATAGACGAAACACTTGTGTATCTTCGAATTCTTCGTCATCAATCTTCATGGTTGGACACCACCAAGCTTCATTTAAGTGCGCAACATCTGCACCTACATCTAAGGCCATTTTTAAACCATCTCCTGTATTGGTAGGTACACCAATTGGACCGTTGATAGGACCACGAAGGAATCGATTTGTTAATTCTTCGTTGAATTCAAACCCTCCGGAAGCAATCACCACGCCTTTACGCGCTTCAATCAATTGTTTTTTTCCGTTGATCGTTACTTCAACACCCGTTATGCGGTTCTTATCCTTTAATAAACGGTTCGCAGCAGCATTTACCTCAAAATGAACATCTGAGTCTAAACATCCTTTGACTAAGCCAACGATTATTGCTGCACCTAATGTACGAATATCATTTGCTAATCTTTCCGCAATCAGGTCAAAGTCAATATTTTCTGGATATGCAAATGCATTCCACTTACTATTTTCTTCATACGTTACAGCACTAAAATGTGGACCTTCATGGATAAGATCAGCCCATTCTCCAACAATTTCTGCTGCAATCGGATCCGGGTCTAACGTTCTGCCGCCCTGAACAGAACCAGGAAACTCTTGACGGTAATCAGGGAATTTAGTCATACTATGAAACCTTAATGGAGTGTTCTCCTCAATATATTGAATAGTCTCTGGAGCAGTTTTGATAAAAACATCAATGACATCTTTGCTTGTTGCCCCGTCAATAACTTTTTCTAGATAGGCTCGTGCAGCTTCTTCTGAATCAAGAATTCCTTTTGCTAACATATGGTGATTGTTAGGCACCCACACTTGACCACCTGAAATGCTAGTGTTCCCACCCAGTTTACTGGATTTCTCTAAAACTAATACTTTTGCTCCTGATTTTGCCGCTGAAAGAGCTGCTGTTAGACCAGCACCTCCGGAACCTATAACGACTACGTCAACTGCTTCATTAAAGTTAATAGCGCTTTCATTTTGATTGTGATTGTGATTCATACTACCACTCCTTAATCCCTTATTTTGAAATTTCTTGAATATCTGTATATTGGAAATTATAAGAAAATTAACTTGAAACTTCCAATACAAGTTTTATAATAGAAATATTACAGAAAAGTTATGAATTTATGTTGGAAAGGAATCCAGAGACTATGAATTTTTTGCATCTTAAATATTTTCAAGCCGTTGCAAAGCATGAACACATAACAAAAGCTGCTCAAGAATTAAACGTTTCGCAACCAGCGTTAAGTAATACGATTACACGTTTGGAAGAAAGTCTTGGTATCCCCTTATTTACCAGGCAAGGTAGAAATATACGATTAAATTCATTTGGTAATGCTTATCTCAAGCGAATAAATAAAGTGTTTTTTGAGTTGGAGAAGGGGAAGCGTGAATTAGAGGAGATGGTCGGAGCTGAAAATGGGATGATTTCATTTGCAACTACTTTTCCTAGTGTACTCCCATACTTATTAAAGGATTTTTTAGAAATATATCCTAATGCAAAATTCACTCAAAATCAGGCATTTTCAGAAAAAGAAATTATAGAACAACTGAAAAACCAAGACATCGATCTATGTTTATCTACTTTTCCGATTATTAACCCTGAGATTGAGTGGTATCCCTTGATTGACGAGGAAATTTTCTTATCTGTCCCAAAAAGTCATAGATTTGCTAGCAGAAATAGTATTCATCTATTGGAAGCAGCGGAGGAATCGTTTATCAGTATAACTCCAGAATATTATTTCAGACAACTCACTGATCATTTTTGCAGACAAGCTGGATTTGAACCGAATGTCGTCTATCAATTATCAGAGGCAGGCATTATACAAGGGTTAGTTGAACTGAATCTTGGCGTAACGTTTACTCCACTAACATATATTAAACATTCTAACCTTCAATCGGTTCAATTGCATATTGAAGAACCGATATGTAAACGCACAATTGGTCTAGCGTGGCATAAAGAACATTTCATGTCACATACGGTTGAGGAATTCATTGAATTTTGTAAAGACTTTTTTATAAGTTCAGACTATGCCACAGAACATTTTGCTAATAATTAAATTGTTAAAATTGATGGCACATTAACAAATAATTATCAACCATCGGACCAACCATCCATCCACCGTTTAAAATCATGGCTGGAGATTTATTATATATCGGGACCGCTTTGTTTTATGCCCTGCATATCACTGTGGCAGGCGTTGCGGCAAAGGAAGTTGATACGCTAAATGTTGGCATTCTGGGCCAGAGTTCCCGACCCACTAGCTTT
>NZ_JARSMD010000022.1:0-72095 GCF_035811335.1 Schinkia azotoformans | reverse complement strand
GACAATGGGGTCCACTTTACTATTCCCATTTATGATGGTGTTCAATTTATCGGTACATACTCCCAATTTAGGGATATCACCGACCGTTATGATTTAGAACAACAAGTTATTACCAACGAAAAACTTTCTATTATTGGGAAAATGAGTACTAGTCTTGCTCATGAGATTAGAA
Organism: Schinkia azotoformans; assembly: GCF_035811335.1. Taxonomy (NCBI): domain Bacteria; kingdom Bacillati; phylum Bacillota; class Bacilli; order Caryophanales; family Bacillaceae; genus Schinkia; species Schinkia azotoformans. Next base: position 71,923 of record NZ_JARSMD010000022.1, on the reverse strand, counting down.
ATCCATTAACGCCAATTAGCGGATTTTTGAAATTATTAGAAAACAACTTTGATAAAGCAAAATCAAAGGAATACTTTAAAATCATCAACGATGAATTACATAGAATGAAAGATTTAATAAATAATTTTGTTATGATTTCTAAACCCGAGGCTCCTCGCAAGAAAGATGTCAATATTCAAACATTACTACTAGAAACCATTCACCTAATGAACAGTCATGGAAATTTGCATAACATATCGATAGAATTTACTGACAATATCAAGCATGATTTATCCATCTATGTCGATAAAAATCAAATAAAGCAAGTATTAATTAACTTAATTCAAAATGCAATTGAAGAAATGAATGCTGGTGGAGAAATAAATGTTGTTTTAAATAAAAATCGTGAACTTAATCAAATAGAAATTTCCGTGATTGATCAGGGCTGTGGGATTGATCCCAAAATATTGAGTGATTTATTTACACCATTTGTTACAACAAAACCAGATGGAACTGGTTTAGGATTATCAATAAGTCAACGTATTGTTAAAAATCATTATGGTGAGATTGTCGTTGATTCCAATAAAAATAGGGGGACAACTATTACAGTTACATTACCCATTTCTATAAAAAATGATAGGAGAGATGATTAAAAATGACAACGGTATTAACTTTGCTAATGAGTAATTTAAAAAAATGGAACGTTACCCATATTTTTGGAATACCTGGTCGGCCAATAGCTCCATTAATTAAGGAAATGATAGAACAAGATATAACCTATGTACTAACCCGTCATGAAACTGGTGCAGGCTATGCTGCAGGAGGATTTGCATTGCAAAAGAAAAATTTAGGTGTCGCATTTGCTACAGCTGGTCCGGGAGGAGTAAACATGTTAACTGCAGCTGGACAAGCCCAGGCACATAATGTGCCGGTGTTATTTATAACGGGGCAAACTTCTGCAGGGAAAATAGGTAAATCTTATAGCCAAGATTCCTCTTCATTCGGTGCAGATTTAGTTAAAATGTTTGAACCTGTTACAAAATACAGTGCAAGAGTCGAACGAGGCGATTCTTTTGAGAGTCATTTTAGACATGCGATTGAACGTGCTTTTTCAGGGGTGATGGGTCCTGTACACCTTTCGATACCTCTAGATGTATTATATGAAGAAATTACGCCATTTGAATTCGAACTTCCACAAATACAGCATACAATTGCCGCAAATATTGAAGAGGCCTTCATGCTTATAAAAGATGCAAAAAGACCTGTATTTCTATTGGGCAAAGGTGTTCGCTCCTCAAATAGCTATGAAGAAGTTTTTGAGATTGCAACGAAGTGGAATATTCCTGTAATAACAACAGGTGGAGGTAAAGGCACATTTCCTACAAACCATCCGCTTTCATTGGGGGTATATGGCTTAGGAGGTGCGATTGAAGCCGATCAATATCTGCAGTCAGGAATTGATGTCATGATTGTAGCAGGCTCGTCATTAAACGATATGGCTTTGGCTGGATTCAAACAAGACTTTTACCCTGAAAAGGTTATTCATTTTGACTATGATCCAACCTTTGTTGGCAAAACAATTCCAAGACCTACCCTATTTGTTCCAGGGGATCTAAAAAGAAATTTGGGTAAGATTTTAGAGCTAACATTGGAACAAGGGGTTGTGGGACATGATGAAAGACTTGTTGTACGTGAACTAGTAGCAGCGTCAAGTGAATATACTTCCCTTAACCAGGAACGAACAGAAAATGTTTATGAAAACCTGTTGTTTTCCTCGGATTTTGTAGCGACGGCATTAGAAGACAAAACTATTATGCTAAAAGAAATGGAAGACTTTCATAATCAAAGGTCAAAAAGCTTTGTTATATCTTCTGCTTCAGCAATTCGTACGATCCGTAGGAATTTACCTGAGTATACGAAAGTTTTTGCGGATGTAGGAAGTCATGCTTATTATGCTGTAAAGCACTTTGATGTTTATCAACCTGAAACATTTTTCTTTGACGACCGCTTTATAGCCATGGGAAACGGAATTGGTTATGCGATTGGTGCCAAAATTGCGATGAATGAAGACAGCCAACCTGTTGCTTGTATTACGGGAGATGGTTGCATGCTAATGCATGGAACTGAAATAGCAACAGCGGTTGAGCATCAAGCTCCAATTCTTTTCTTTGTATTCAATAATGGAAGCCTGGATATGGTTGAAACGGGAATGAAGATTTGGCAGGACTGCCCGGGACATAACGTATATAAGAAACCAGTTGATTTTGTTTCGTTTGCAGAAGCACTAGGCTGTAAAGGATTTCGTTGTTTAAGTGAAGATGACATTCAAATGGCAATCCAATTTGGTTTGCAAAGTAATCAACCTACCATAATTGAAATTATGGTTGATCCTGAAGAAATACCTCCAACCTTAAAAAGAGATGAGTAGAGAATTAATCAACCTGTTAGAAGTTAATAAACATGGTAAATTGAATATAAAAAAATATGGAATCAGCTTTAGTAAAACCCTACTTAATAATATAAGTAGGGTTTTTAAGCGTATGTGACCTACAACAGTTCTAAATTCTCCATTCAGCCTAAAGTCTGAATTCAAAATCAACCCTAGGCTGGTTATGGGAGGATTGTATTTAGGATAAGATTAGGACAAGCAAGAAAACAACAAAAAATACTTGAAAAGGAGGATATAAAATTGAAAAAGAAAGGCTCATATAAACTAGGTATAGCTGTGATGGCTATAGGAATATTAATGCTCCTTGGTTTCTTAGGAATTAACATTGGCTGGATCATCGCCTTAGTCATTCCATCCTATTTTGTATATCAAGGTTGGAAGCTATTCACGACACGTGATAGCAAATGCAAGAAGGGCTTTGGTATAGCTTTGATGATCGTTGGCTTGCTTTGGTTAACAGGGATGCTTCATGTACTGATTGGATTAGCTATAGCTGCACTATTAATCTACTATGGTATGAAAATAATTCAAAATAATAAGATGCTATCAATTGCTCCGGAAATTGAGGCAGCAATGGGTGAAAGTTCTAACGCTAGTCCATTCGCGAATGAGTTTTCTTATAAAGATTATGATTTCCTTGATGAATGGGAAAACGAAATGAATAAAAATCAAAAATAATAATATGGATTATTTAGGAGGAATTAAATATGGCAATTTTTAAAAGAGTTAGAGATATTACAGTAGCATCAATTCACGAGATGTTAGACAAGGTTGAAGATCCAGTTGCAATGCTGAATCAATATTTAAGAGATTTGGAAAGTGAGATTTCAAAGGCTGAACTTGCTGTTTCACGCCAAGTAGCAATCGAGAAGAAATGGAAAGCATTAGTAGAGGAATTCGAACTACGTGTAGCAAAACGAGGTCGCCAGGCAGAATTAGCCATTGATCACGGTGACGAAAAAATTGCTAGACAAGCGATTGAAGATAAACAATTTTCAGAGGCAAAAGTTCAAGAATATCGCGCTTTATATGAGAGTACAAAAGAACAAGTAGCTGTTCTTTTAGGCCAATTAAAAGAATTAAAGGACAAATTCTATGAGCTTCGTAATAAAAAATTTCATTTAGTTTCTAGGGCAAATGTTGCAAAAGCTGTAAAAGACATTAATCAAGCATTAGTAACGATTGATACGGAAAGTGCAGCAAAAGGTTTTGCTCGAATTGAGGAAAAATTAATGATGATGGAAGCTGATTCACAAGCTCTTCAACATATTCGCAGAGTATACGGAGAAACAAACTTTGAAAATCTCCATACTGCTGAGAAAAATGAAAAGGTAGAACTAGAGTTGGAAAAACTAAAAGCGGCCCGAAATAACGACCTGACTGTAGAACAAGAAACAAGGATTGCGAATGAAAATTAAACAATATATGATAAGAAAGACACGGGGATGTAGAACTTCTACATGCCCAACGTCTTTCTTTTCTTTATATATTACAATGGAAAGGCAGGAGGTGGGAATATGAAAAATGTGCGAATTTTTCCACTTATATTTGGAGTCTTTATCCTTTTTATTGGCGTCATTATTTTATTAAACATTGTAGGAATTCATGTTCATGGCGGCGGTATATTTGCGGTATTTATTCTTTTTATTGGTTATTATTTGTTGAAGAGGCAAAAGAAGGTCATTGGATATATTTTTATTGCTTTCGGAAGTTTAATTCTTTTAAGTATTTTTGATGTAATTGGTTTTATTATTTCTATTGCACTTATTTATTATGGGTATCGGATCATTCGCAGTAAGCAAAAAGAAGAGCCAAACTTTGAAAGCGATATTGATAACGAAGGAATAACGAACACAGACCGATGTGCTGAAGAAGGCAGTACGGAAGAAACAAGTTATACGTACCGTATTCTTACTCCTCAAAAAAAACATACATTAATAGGCAGCTGTCTATTAACGGGATCGCGATGGGAATTAAGAGATTTAGATATATGGCATGGAATTGGTGAAGTGAAAATTGACTTGTCACGAGCCAATATTCCGGATAATAAATCCACAATTATCATTAATGGCTGGATTGGGGATGTTGATATTTTTGTTCCTTATGATTTAGATGTTTCTATCATTGCGCGCGTTGGCGTGGGGGAAATAAAAATATTTGGCAATAAGGAAAGCGGTGTGAACCAAAGCACAGCTGTTGAAACAAACGGATATCGTAAGGAAATAAAACGCGTGGAAATAGTGATTAATCTTTTTGTAGGTGATATAGATGTTAATTATTTGTAAAGGATGTCGATCATGCCAGATCGTAAATTGACAAATCTACAATGGCAATTTATCAGGCAATATTCGCAAGCGTCTGTAGCTGCCATTTTTTTTAGCTCGATTGTTTTCTTTATATTATGGAATTTCGTATATACACTTGATCAATTACAAAGCTGGTCACAACAATATTTAAATTTTACAATCCCTGCCTACCCGGGTTTATTGTTTGCCATTTTTATGATTACAGCGATGTGTCTTGTCGCTGCGGTAGTTGGATTGGTTTGGGGTTATATCCAAGGGAACGCGCTGAAAAAGAGAATGGAAGTATTACTGCAGTCGATAATTAAGCTTGAGCGGGGGAATTTGGCAGTTCGTATTCCAGATTTAGGGGAGGATGAACTTGGTCAGTTGGCTACCCATTTAAATGAAATGACAAAAAGATTTCAGGACCAGGTCAGTTCACTTCAACGATTATCCACACATAATGCAGAATTAACAGATCAAGTAAAAGAAACAGCCATAATCGAAGAAAGACAAAGACTTGCGAGAGAATTACATGATGCAGTCAGTCAACAATTGTTTGCGATTTCAATGACAATGGCGGCACTTAAAAGAACAATTGAATTAGACCCATTAAAAGCATCACGTCAAGCGGAGTTAGTAGAAGAAATGGCAGCTGCCGCACAGTCAGAAATGCGGGCATTATTACTGCATTTACGCCCTGCCCATTTAGAAGGGAAGACCTTAAATGAGGGCATTCAGGATTTGTTGGCTGAATTCTCGAAAAAGCATTATCAAATTGATTTTAATTGGAAGCTTGATAAACTTCCTGTTTCCATTTCTAAAGCGATTGAGGATCATTTATTTCGTATTGTTCAAGAGGCATTGTCCAATATTTTACGGCATGCAAAGGCTTCATTAGTTGACCTTCGATTAACAGTTACTACCGAACATATTCGATTGAAAATCACTGATAATGGAGTTGGTTTTAATGAGGAGGAAACGAAAACATCTTCCTACGGGATGTCCTTAATGCGGGAAAGGGTAGCTGAAATTGGCGGTGTGATGACATTGTCGACGGCTCCAGGACAAGGAACAATGATTGAGGTTACGGTTCCAATATTATAAGTGAGGTGGTAGTGATGGATGAAGGCATTAAAGTGTTACTAGTAGATGACCACGAGATGGTGCGGATGGGGTTAGCTGCATATCTTTCGACAGAACCAAATATTGAGGTTGTTGGGGAAGCCTCTAACGGTGAAGAAGGTGTGAGATTAGCGGAGCTATTCAAACCTGATGTAATATTAATGGATCTAGTAATGGCTGGAATGGACGGAATTGAAGCAACCAGGAGAATACGAAAAACCCAGCCAGAAACTAAAGTGATCGTTTTAACAAGCTTCATTGATGATGAAAAAGTTTATCCGGTTATCGAAGCAGGGGCGTTTAGTTATTTGTTAAAAACATCAAGGGCTCCGGAGATTGTCCAAGCGATTCAGCAAGCCTATAGAGGACAGGCAGTCTTTGAATCACAAATCACGGAGAAGATCATGACAAGGATGAGGGGAGAAAATAAAGAAGAGCTGCCCCATTTACAATGTACACCAAGAGAGATGGAGGTATTAAAGCTGATTGCTGAAGGGAAATCGAATCAAGATATTGCAGATGAATTATTCATTGGCATCAAAACGGTAAAAACGCATGTAAGTAATGTACTCAGTAAGCTAGGCGTTGACGACCGCACGCAGGCGGCGATTTATGCTTACAAGCATGGGATTTGCAAGTGAAAAATAGCCCCAACTGGTCAAACGATGACATGTTGGGGCGAACTGTTGCACTTCGTTTTTCTATTTATCGAGGCCCTTTTACATTTTTGCTACGTGCATCCCTTGGTTCATCGGCACGTTCGCGTCCTTGTTTGGCTCGTTTTTTATCAATTTGATTTTCCTCTTTGACATCTGTTACAAATTCCGAAGCGATCTCCTGCTTCGTATTACGAGCCATTTGTTGCTGCGCATTAGAGCGGCTTACTGAATTATGAGTTCTTGCCATTTCTTAATATCCTCCTTTAACGACGAGAGTTTTTTGCAAAGCTTTCAAATCGAATTTCATCCTCGATTAAACCGCACACACCACATTGCACCTTTGTCGAAGGTCCGCGATATGGAGTATGAAAAGGATCTAGAGCTTGATTTGAATATTCTTGAACGATTTCGCCTGATTGTGGATCCATTTTCACAGATTTAGGGACTTGCTCAATAAGATTAAACCTTGAGCGGTTTGTACCACAATTTGGACAACAATATGGACCTGCCATGCTTCATCCCTCCAAAATTTGTTCCCTTTTATATCCTGTGCAGTTTTCGGAAAAATATGAGAGACTTTATGCTATAATAGAAGTTGTTTTTGAAGGGAGAGAAAAAAGTGGACAATAATCATAAAGTTCTACTTGTTGATGGCATGGCCTTATTATTTCGTGCTTTCTATTCAACTGCGATGAGCGGTTATTTTATGATAAATAGTAAAGGGGTTCCAACAAATGGCGTCCATGGATTTGTTCGCCATCTATTAACAGCAGTAAATCATTTTGAACCTAGTCATGTTGTCTGCTGCTGGGATATGGGCAGTAAGACATTTAGAACAGATTTATACCCTGATTATAAAGGGAATCGCGGGGAGCCGCCAATTGAACTGATTCCACAATTTGATCTAGTAAAGGATGTTGTTGCTTCTTTTGACATTCCCAATATCGGTTTAAAAGGCTTTGAGGCCGATGATTGTATTGGGACATTAGCAAATCAATATAAGAATGAGCAAGAGGTTATTATTTTAACCGGTGATCAGGATATTCTACAGTTGGTTGATCCGGCTATAAAAGTTGTGATTTTACGAAATGGGTACGGCAATTATGAAATCTATCATCCTGAAATGTTATTGGAGCGAAAAGGTATTAGACCAGAGCAAATGGTCGATTTAAAAGCATTGATGGGGGATAGCAGTGATAATTATCCGGGAGTAAAAGGTATCGGTGAAAAAACGGCCGTTAAGCTTTTAAGTCAGTTCGAGTCGATTGAAGGAATTTTAGCGAATTTAGATTCATTATCAAAGGGACACCGCTCTAAAATCGAACAAGATTTAGCGATGCTTCACCTCTCACGCAAATTGGCCAAAATACATTGTGAAGTGCCTGTAAGTTGTTCTCTTGAAGAGGCGTTATTTACCATTGACCGTGCAAAGGTTCTTGGTAAATTCAGAGAATTAGAGTTTAAAGGTCTAGAGAAATTGATAGGATGACCTTTTCAAAAGGGCTGACATTAAATGATGTCAGCCCCTTGTATTTTTAGTACTATCAGAATTTATATTCTAATTTTGAACCTCGCCTGAGGTTGGCTCCGGATCGACAGACTTGATTAATATTTCTACACGACGATTAGAGAGACGGCCTTCTGGAGTATCGTTTGTTGCTACAGGTTTAAACTCTCCAAAGCCTTTTGCACTAAAATTTTGTGCATCTAAATTTTGATTTTCTAATAAGATTTTCATAAAGTTAACGGCCCGCATAACACTTAAGTGCCAATTCGAGTCAAATTGTGCATTATGGATAGGTACGTTATCAGTATGACCACTTATCACAACTTCCCTAGGGTGGTCCATCACAAGTAATTGCGAAATTTCTTTAGCCATCTCATAATCCTGCGCGCGGACTTGCGCTGTTCCAGAATCAAATAGAATATCATTTCTTAATGTTAGCATTAAACCTTCAGGAGTAAGGGATGTCATCAATTGAACATTAAGATTATTAGCATTAATGTATGAATCCATTTTATCTTTTATTTCCAGCATTTCTTGTTTTTCTTGCTCAGCTTGGCTATTTTGCTTATTTTTAACCCTATCGGTTGTTATTCCTTCATTGGTAGTCTGTTGGAATGGGCTTGGGTATTTCATAACCCCGGTTCCCCCTTGGAAGGTGCTGTTAAACGAACGGGCCATTTGTGAAAATTTAACAGCATCAATAGAACTCATCGCAAAAAGTACAATAAAAAGCGCTAAAAGTAAAGTCAACAAATCAGAATATGGAACAAGCCAAGTTTCATCTGCATGCTCTTCTTCGTGCTTCTTTTTATTTTTCCGCATCTTGTTTTTCTCCTTGTGCTAGAAACTGAATTCTTTGATTTATAGGTAAATAGGATGCTAGTTTTTGCTGAATAATTCCTGGAGCTTGTCCCTCTTGCACGGAAAGTACCCCTTCAACAATTAACTGTTTGATTTTCACTTCTTGTTTTGACTTCCTTTTCAATTTGTTAGAAAATGGATGCCAAAGAACATAACCAGTGAAGATACCAAATAGTGTTGCAACGAAGGCAGCGGCAATGGCGTGTCCTAAAGCTTCGATATCCTCCATATTTCCCAATGCTGCTATTAGTCCTAGAACGGCTCCGAGTACCCCAAGTGTGGGAGCATACATTCCAGCTTGAGAGAAAATCCCTGCATTTGCCAGATGTCTTTCTTCCATTGCTTCTATTTCTTCCATCATGACATCACGGATGAATTCAGGACTTTGACCATCGATTGCTAAATTTAAGCCATTTTTTAAAAAAAGATCATCAATTTCATTAACTTTAGCCTCCAATGATAACAAGCCTTCTTTGCGGGCTAATGTTGCAAATTCAACAAACATTTTAATATACTCTTCCTGCGATTGTAGCTTTTGTTCAGTGAAAAGTACTTTAAACAATTTGGGTACGTTTTTTATTTCATTTGTAGGGAAGGCAATTGTTACCGCTGCTGCAGTTCCGGCAAAGATAATTAAAAGCGCTGCTGGATTAAGAAGTACGCTTGGATCCACTCCCTTAAAGTACATACCAACTCCAACTGCTACTATACCCAAAATAATACCGATTATTGAGGTTTTGTCCATTATTGTTCCTCCTAATACGAAGTGTAGCGTGACATAAACTACGAAATGTACTATTATATGAGTTAATCATAATTGTACAATATATTAACTATTCATCTAAATATGATATCAATTTATTGATAGGAAAGGAAGACGTTTTATGCCTTATGTAAATATTAAAATAACAAATGAGGGAGTAACCTCAGAACAAAAGAAGCAACTAATTGAAGGTGCTACGAATCTATTAAAAGATGTGTTAGGAAAAAATCCACAAACAACAGTTGTCGTTATTGATGAGGTGGAAACAGATAATTGGGGAATTGGGGGAGAACAAGTTACTGATCGTAGAAAAAGAGGACAGTAATAAATGACTTTTTTATAAACATAAGAAAACCGCTAAAAGACAAACTTTTAGCGGTTTTTCAAATTAATGCAAGGCTTTTATTTTTACTGCACAAGCTTTAAATTCTGCTGTACCTGAGATAGGGTCAAATTCATTGATGGTAAGGATGTTTGTTGGAACATCACTCCAATGGAAGCTCATAAACACTAAGCCGGGTACGACTTGTTCGGTAATTTTAGCTTTTACCGCTAAAGAGCCGCGACGGGAAGAAACTTCGACAACTTCACCATCAACAATGCCCAGTTTAGCAGCATCCTCCGGATGGATATCCACCGTTTCTTCGGTTTGCTTAATTTTTACATTATCAGGATAATATCTAGTCTGTGTATGTGTATTGTAAGATTCATAACGGCGTCCAGTTGTTAGTGTAAATGGATAGTCCTCATCTGGAATTTCAATAGGTGCTGTATAACCAACTGGAACAAATGGTGCTTTTTTGGCATCCGTAATATTTTCATCATGTAAATGCTCGTGTAAAATGAATGTTCCCGGATGGTCCTCTGTCGGACAAGGATAGTGCAAGAAATATTCCCGATCAAGGCGGGCGTAGGACATGCCGCCATATTTCTCATGGGCTAAAATCCGCAATTCATCCCAAATTTGTTCGCTGGATTCATAGCTCATTTCGTATCCCATTAAAGTCGATAATTCACAAAGAATCTGCCAATCTTCCTTAACATTTGGATGAGATTCCACGGCTGTTCGAACTCTTTGAATACGGCGGTCCGTATTCGTATAAGTGCCGTCAACCTCCCCCCATGACCGCGCAGGAAGTACAACATCTGCTAACTGAGCTGTTTCAGTAAGGAAAATATCCTGAACAACTAATAAATCTAATTTCTTTAAGAGCTTTTCTGTGTGTGACATATGAACATCAGCCATTAATGGGTTTTCACCGATCACATATAATGCTTTTACATCGCCATTTTCCATTCTTTCAAATGTACGTGTCTGCGTATCACCTGACTTCCCATCAATCGTAACATTCCAAGCTTCTTCATAACGTCTGCGGTATTCATCATTTGTAATCGGAAATGGTCCAGGAAGCTGATTTGGCAAGCAACCCATGTCACCTGCTCCTTGGACATTATTTTGTCCGCGAAGCGGCATAATGCCATTTCCTTTCTTACCGATGTGACCTGTTAAAAGGGCCAAGTTGGCAATATCAAATACGTTATTGACCCCACAATGATGCTCTGTTATTCCTAATGTATACGCTATCATTGCATTCCCAGCAGTCGCATAAATTCTGGCTGTTTCCTCAATTTCCTCTGGTGTAAGACCTGTAATCGCTGCAGCATATTCAGGGGTATACAGCTCGACTTGTTTTTGTAATTTATCTAGATCAAGTGTAACTCTCTTGATATAAGCCTCATCAAATAGCTTTTCTTTTAAAATGATATGAATCATGGCGTTCATTAAGGCGATATCTGATCCAACATTGATTTGCAAGTGACGGTCTGCCACTTTCGCCATGTCAATTTTTCGAGGGTCGATCACAATAATTTTTAATCCATTTTTAGCTGCTTTTTTCATCCGGTTTGAAATAATAGGATGGGCTTCGGTAGTGTTAGAGCCCATTAGTAGCAATACATCTGCTTCCTCAAAATCTTCCAATGTACTTGTTGGAGATCCGTCACCAAATACAGTTGCCAGACCGGCAACGCTCGGAGCGTGTCAAGTACGGTTGCAGCCATCAATATTATTGCTGCCAATCACTGCTCTCATAAATTTCTGTGTTACATAATTTGATTCATTTGTTGTGCGTGCACAAGCAAACATAGATACAGCTGTTGGTCCAAATTGCTTTTTAATACTTGAGAGTTTATCAGCGATAAATTGAAGTGCTTCCTCCCATGTTGCCTCTACTAGTTTACCAGCTTTACGAACGAGAGGAGTAGTTAGTCTATCTTCTGCATGTACATATTTATAGGCAAAAGCTCCCTTCACGCATGTTTGCCCTTTATTTACCGGGGCATCTTTGTCACCGCGTACTTTAATGATTTGATTATCCTTAACTTCAAGAATTAATCCACATCCTGTTCCGCAGTAACCGCAAATCGAACGGACTTCTTTTACATTCTCCATGATTTCCCTCCTATTCTCTTATGTTAATTTAATCTTAACAGATTGTGGAACAGGCTACGAGAGTATATTTGTGCAAAATTTTAAAAGGTTTTTACAATTAACACTATGTGTATAGTGATAAGTGATTAAAAACACACCCTACTGTTGTTTTAAATCACACCTTAATATTTTTTAAGATTGTATGATGTTCATTGTGAAAGGCGCGCCGTAGGACTAATATCGAAAAAATGGAGTGAAAATAAATGGGTGTAAGAAAACTAGATACAGATCCGGCATCTAAACCAACTTCAAAGAATGCCCTTATGAAATCAATTTTAGTTTTCACATTATTAATTAGTTTTACAGTTTTATTAGTAGGGGGCTATGGGATTTTTAAAGGCAATGCACCTAGACCTACTGAGATTACGAGCCCTAGTGGTGATGTTGTAATTACAAAGGCATCCATTATGGGTGGTCAGGCTGTATTCCAAAAGTACGGCTTAATGGATTATGGTACTGTATTAGGTCATGGTTCTTATATGGGCCCTGATTATACAGCTCAAGCATTAAAAGTGTATACAGAAGGTATGCAGGATTTTCGAGCTGAAGAAAAATTTGGAGCACCATATAAAGAGTTATCGGCTGATGAACAAGCAGCTATTAAAGATCAAGTCATCAAAGAAATGCGTGAAAATCGCTATGATGCAGAGTCTGATACATTACCTTTAACAGATGCGCAAGTATATGGTTTAGAACAAGTTAGAGCTTATTACCAAGATGTATTTACAAATGGCGATAATTGGGGATTAAAACCAGGTTTAATTAAAGAAGAGCATATGCCTGCTACAGACCGTGCTTATGTAGCTGAAGGTGATCAAATCACACAAATTTCCGATTTCTTCTTCTGGACTGCTTGGTTATCAAGTACATTGCGCCAAGGCGACGAAATTACTTATACAAACAACTGGCCTTATTATGAAGATGCTGGCAATACACTGGGACTATCCGCTGTTTGGTGGTCTGGTGTTAGTGTAACTTTATTAATTCTATTTATTGGTATCATTTTATTCGTATTCTATCGCTATCATTTAGATATGCATCCGGCTTATGAGGATGGTAAGTTTCCGAAAATTGATTTACGCAAACAACCAGTAACAAATTCACAAGTTAAAGTAGGTAAATATTTCGCAGTTGTGGCTGTTCTTTTCTTTGTGCAGTCCATGTTTGGTGCGCTTCTTGCTCACTATTATATTGAACCAGATAGCTTCTTTGGAATTACTTGGATTCATGATATTTTACCTTTCTCAATTACGAAAGGATACCACCTTCAATTGGCAATTTTCTGGATTGCCACAGCATGGTTAGGTATGGGTCTGTATATCGCTCCATTAGTTGGCGGACATGAACCAAAGAAACAAGGTTTATTAGTGGACGTTTTATTCTGGGCACTAGTTGTTCTAGTATTCGGTTCAATGATCGGTGAATGGTTAGGTGCAAACGGTAAATTAGGTAACCTTTGGTTCTTATTAGGACATAATGGTTGGGAATATATCGAACTTGGCCGTATTTGGCAGCTTATTTTAATCGCAGGTATGGGTATTTGGTTATTCCTTGTATTTAGAGGGATTAAGGCTGGCTTGAAACGTGAAACTGATAAGGGTGGATTGATTCACTTATTATTCTATTCAGCAATCGCTGTTCCAGCTTTCTACGTATTCGCATTATTAATTAACCCTGATACACATTTTACAATGGCCGATTACTGGCGTTGGTGGATTATCCACTTATGGGTAGAAGGTATCTTTGAAGTATTTGCTGTAGTCGTTATTGGTTTCTTATTAGTACAGCTTGGATTAGTTACAAAAAGTTCAACGATCAAAGCGTTATATTTCCAAATTACATTATTATTAGGCAGCGGTGTGATCGGCATCGGTCACCACTTTTACTATAATGGTTCTGCTGAAGTTTGGATTGCCTTAGGTGCTGTTTTCTCAGCATTAGAAGTAATTCCATTAACACTATTGATTTTAGAAGCATATGAGCATTATAAAATCGTCAAAGATGGCGGGATTGATTTCCCTTACAAATCAACTTTCTGGTTCTTAATTTCAGTAGGTATTTGGAACTTAGTTGGTGCAGGGGTATTAGGATTCCTAATCAACTTACCGGCAGTAAGCTATTTTGAACACGGTCAATTCTTAACACCAGCACATGGTCATGGATCAATGATGGGTGTTTATGGATTCTTCGCACTTGCTGTTCTAGTGTTCTCTTTACGTAATATTGTTAAACCAGAAAAATGGGATGATAAAATTATTAAAATTTCTTGCTGGTTAATGAACATCGGTTTAGCAGGAATGATTGCTATTTCATTACTTCCAGTTGGTTGGTTACAATTAAAAGAGGCATTCATGAAAGGTTACTGGGTGTCACGTTCACCAGAGTTTTTACAGCAAGATGTTGTAGTAAACTTAATTACTATTCGTGCGATTCCAGATACAATTTTCTTAATTGGTGTACTATTAATTATGTATGTGGCTGTAAAAGCAATCTTCAACCTACGTAAGCCAACACATCAAGAAGGCGAGCCATTACCAGTTAAAGATTTAGCAATTGACGAAGATTAATAAATTTCAAGGGATACTTTTATAAAAAAAGTGACAAAATAGTGTCGAATTAGTGACATAAAACACACCCTATGTTTAATTAATCAGACATAATGGAATTATAATAAAAATAAATCATCAATAGGGGGAACACAAAATGGAATTTGCAGCAAAAGTAAATGCACCTGATTATCCACCAAGAGAGAAGCATCCAGTAATTTTCAAAACATTTGATGGCCTACAACCTGGTGAATTTATGGAGTTAACGAATGACCATGATCCACGTCCATTACAATATCAATTTATGATGGAAAGACCCGAGCAATTTACTTGGGAATACCTTGAAGAAGGTCCTGATGTATGGCGTGTAGCTATCGGTAAAAAATAATAGAATTAAAGGCTGGCATCCAAAATGTCAGCCTTTTTTATACTATAAGAAAAGGGGGGATTTGGTGAAAGGGTGGTTAATCAGTAATGCACTCTTTATTTTACTTGTTATCTTTTGGAGTTTTTGGCATAGAGAATATTCCTCACCGGTTATTGTTGTTGGTAAAACCTTTGCTGTAATCGCGGTAATTTTATTTATTATTAATGTCAATATGTATTTTATCTTTTTAATTATTCGTAAAAGTAAAACAAAGGGGATTAAGAAGACTTTAGCGCTTTTCTCAAGAAAAATGATGAAGTTTCATGTTCCGATTGCCATTACAGCAACGGCGTTAATATGTATTCACGCGATTATTATGATTTCTTTTCATCCGCTAGAAATAATCGATATCAAAAAACTGAGTGGAATATTGGCGATTCTGATATTATCGGTTCATTTATTTAGTGGGTGGCTAAGGAGAAAAAAAGCATCTGGTTTTAGGCGATTGTTTCATCTGCGGATGGCATTTATATTTTTAACATTCTTTCTAATTCATATTTTTATATAAGAAGGAAGTGAGGAAAACAGGAAGTGGGTGTCTTCCTGTTTTTTTATGGGAAATAAATGCGAAGAATATTGACTCCGTTTTTAAGTTCGAAATAATTCTTGAAAAACTCATTGGAGCGCTCAAACGTTTTATAT
This sequence comes from Schinkia azotoformans, assembly GCF_035811335.1. NCBI lineage: Bacteria > Bacillati > Bacillota > Bacilli > Caryophanales > Bacillaceae > Schinkia > Schinkia azotoformans. Next base: position 56,189 of record NZ_JARSMD010000022.1, on the reverse strand, counting down.
TTTGATAAATCAATAGCTTCCTTAATTTTGTCGCCAATTAAAAATTGTATTTCAGCGTCAGTTACATGAATGATTTCAAAATCAAGTCCATCTCTTTGAACTAACTCTTCATCCTCATAATAATTTAGAACAGCTTGACAATTCTTATATTGATTTAAACTCTCTTGAATAATCTTTATTTCAGTTTCCATACTCGTAAAACATACCCTCCACAACCACATTGGTCGATAAATTTTGTTTTAATAGCATCACCAAATTTTTCGCGTAATAGTGGCGTAAGATATTCTTCAGGATCTCCAAAATTGTTAGAAGTTACTAAATTGACATAATATCCTGGTGCTGTCTCTTCCACAGCTTTTATACCATCTTCGATAATGAGGTCTTTATCAAATTCATATTCATTATGCTCCAAATCCATTGACCAGTCTTTTTCCATCGTTACATTTTCCTCCTCTACAACACAATCGAAAAACTATTTCTAAATTTATTTTATTCAATACCATTCTATCGAAACCTTAATACTTAAAAAGTGAGTCTTATCACTTTTTCCAATAAAAATTCCTTCTTCATTAGTATAAATTGTTTTTTTGGAAACACTATGATTATTGTCTAAAAATTGCCAAGCATCCTTTTTGTAAAAAATAGACAAAAATAATGAAGGGAGTAAAGAGATGAAGAAAAAAGTTCCTCCGTTACTAAAAAAGATGACCTTTTTTGGTAAAACAACCGATATAACGAATCATAGTACATTGTCTCACGCCGACCGTGAGTCAGAAAAATATTATCGAAGGCGATGGCAGCATGATAAGGTCGTACGCACGACACATGGTGTCAATTGTACGGGTTCTTGCAGCTGGAAAGTTCATGTAAAAGATGGAATTATTACATGGGAAACTCAGCAAACGGACTATCCTACAACAGGACCCAATATGCCTGAATACGAACCTAGGGGTTGCCCTCGTGGTGCAACTTTTTCTTGGTATACATATAGCCCATTACGAGTTCGTTTCCCATATATTAGAAGTGCATTGTTAAAGGTATGGAAGGAAGCACTTGGAAAAACAGGTGATCCTGTAGAGGCATGGGGGTTAATTTCAGAAAACCCGGATACAAAGAAATCCTATAAATCTGCCCGCGGAAAAGGGGGATTTGTACGTGCATCCTGGGATGAGATCAATACCTTGATTGCATCCCAACTCATTTATACCCTAAAGAAATATGGACCGGACCGGATCTTTGGGTTTTCCCCGATTCCTGCGATGTCGATGGTCAGTTATGCATCGGGTGCACGCTTTTTAAATTTAATTGGAGCTCCCCTTTTAAGCTTTTATGATTGGTATGCTGATCTTCCAGCTGCTTCACCGCAAATTTGGGGAGAGCAGACAGATGTTCCGGAAAGCTCTGACTGGTATAACTCAAGCTATATTATTGCTTGGGGTTCCAATATTCCACAAACGAGAACACCAGATGCCCATTTCTATGCTGAAGGGCGTTATAACGGAACGAAGGTTGTAGCGGTTAGTCCTGATTATGCTATTTTTGTTAAGTTTGCTGACAATTGGATGGCAGTGAATCCAGGTACTGATGCAGCGCTTGCGATGGCAATGACCCATGTTGTGTTAAAAGAGTTTTATGTTGATAAACAGACTCCATATTTCGAGGATTATGTAAAACAATACACTGATTTACCATTTTTAGTGAAACTAAAAAAACGTGGAGAACATTATACAGCTGACCGTTTCGTTCGCGCCTCTGATCTTAGCATGAATATTAATAAGGCCGAATGGAAAACGATTGTTTTTGATAAAAAATCAAATAATTATGCAGCTCCACACGGTTCAATTGGCCATCGTTGGTCAGAGGGCGGAAATTGGAATTTGCACTTAAAAGATACCGACAATCAGCTTGGTGATATTGATCCAGTGTTAACGATGTTAGGGATTGAGGATAAACAGGTCATCTGTCAGTTTCCTTATTTTAGTCAAGATGAAAGATATATTATCGAACGCGGCGTGCCTGTCAAAGAAATTGAACAAAATGGTGAAACCATATACGTAACAACAGTTCTTGATTTAATGCTGGCGCAATCTGGGGTTCATCGTGGGGACTTACCAGGCGATTATCCTAAAGATTATGATGATCCAAAACCATTCACACCTGCCTGGCAAGAGGGGATTACCAGTGTTGATCGAAAATTGGCAGCCCAAATTGCTAGAGAGTTTGCCCAAAATGCGATCGATAGTAAAGGTCGTTCGATGATTATTATGGGTTCAGGAATTAATCACTGGTTCCACTCAGATGTCATCTATCGTGCGATCATAAATCTAGTGTTATTAACGGGTTGTGAAGGTGTCAATGGCGGCGGTTGGGCCCATTATGTCGGACAGGAAAAAGTTCGACCTCTGGAGGGCTGGCAAACGCTTGCGATGGCCCGTGACTGGGGAGGTCCACCAAGGTTACAAAATGGAACTTCTTTCTTTTATTTTGTAACAGAGCAGTGGCGCTATGATGAGCAAAAGACGGATAACCTCATATCACCTTTGGTAGATAAACCAAGATATAGCCATATGGGAGATTATAATGTGATGGCGGCTCGTCTAGGCTGGTTGCCTTCATATCCGCAGTTTAATAAAAATTCTATTAACATCTATGAAGAATCGAAGGCAACATCGAATGAGGAAGCCGTTAAATATGTCGTTGACCAAGTGAAAAACGGGAAAATGAAATTTGCAATCGAAGAACCGGGGAACCCTGTTAATTTTCCAAAATCAATGTTCGTATGGCGGGCGAATTTAATTGGAAGTTCGGCGAAAGGACATGAATATTTCCTAAGACATTTACTTGGAACACACTCTTATATATTAGGTAGCCAGGAAGAAACACAAATGCCTGTAGAAATCGAGGCGCCAGCTGAAGCAGCTGAAGGAAAATTGGATTTATTAGTTACATTGGACTTTAGAATGTCTGGTTCGGCACTATATTCTGATGTCGTCCTACCTGCAGCCACATGGTATGAGAAATATGATGTCAGTTCTACTGATATGCATCCATTCATCCATCCTTTTAATCCAGCGATTACATCTCCGTGGGAAAGCAGATCCGATTGGGATATTTTCAAAAAGCTCGCTCAAACATTCCAGGAGCTTGCCAAAAATCATTTTCCAAATCCGGTCAAGGATATCGTGGCAACTGCTTTATTACACGACACACCGGATGAAACGTCACAAGCGTTAGGATTAATACCAGACTGGAAAAAGGATGGTGCTGAGCCTGTACCAGGTGAAAATTTCCCACGAATCCATGTAGTCGAGAGGGATCTCACAAAAGTTTACGAGAAATTTATTTCCTTAGGTACAAATGTCCGCGAATCAATTGGAGCAAAAGGTCTATCATGGGATGCAAAAGAGGAATATGACGAATTGAAGGATATTTTAGGGGCATCCAAAAGTAAAGAGTATCACGACTGCCCAGACCTGTCATTTGATCGTCATGCTGCAGAAACTATTCTTACACTTTCAAGTACAACGAATGGCTCACTTGCGATAAAGGCCTGGGATGCGATGGAAAAGAAAACAGGCCAGAAATTAAAGGATTTGGCAGAGGAACGGGCAGAAGAGCATATGTCATTTGATGAGATCACAGCTCAACCAAAGAAAGTAATCTCATCGCCTGTTTTTAGTGGAACAGAAACAGGAAATCGTCGCTATAGCCCGTTTACAACAAATGTTGAAAGATTGATACCGTTCCGTACGCTAACAGGCAGGCAGCATTTCTACCTTGATCATGAAATGATGCTTGAATTTGGGGAAGAGTTGCCGACATTTAAGGCACCACTCCGAAAGGCAGCTTTTTATGATAAGGATGGCAGACCTGCATCAAAGGGGAAGGAAATAGAATTACGATATTTAACACCGCATTTTAAATGGTCATTCCATAGTACATATCAGGATACTCTGCATATGTTGACGTTGTTCCGTGGTGGACCATGTGTTTGGATGAATATTGAAGACGCAGAATCGGTAGGGATTAGTGATAATGATTGGCTTGAAATGTTCAACCGCAATGGTGTTGTTGCTGCACGAGCTATCGTTACACACCGCTTACCGAAAGGAATGGCGATTATGTACCATGTACAAGACCGGTTAATTAATGTTCCTGGGACAACGATCACAAATGATCGCGGAGGTACTTTTAATAGTCCAACAAGAATCTATGTTAAACCAACACAAATGATTGGAGGCTATGCGCAGTTAAGCTACGGTTTCAATTATTACGGACCAACCGGCACCCAAAGGGATGAGAAGGTGATTATCCGGAAACTAGAACGTGATGAGGTGGATTGGCTTGAAGATTAAAGCACAATTTGGGATGGTCATGAATTTAGATAAATGTATTGGTTGCCATACGTGCAGTGTTACATGTAAAAATACATGGACAAATCGCCAAGGTGCAGAGTATATGTGGTGGAACAATGTAGAAACGAAGCCCGGGATTGGGTATCCGAAGGAATGGGAAAACCAGGAAACCCATAAAGGCGGCTGGGAGTTGAAAAATGGCAGGATTGAATTGAAAGCTGGAGGAAGAGTAAGCAAATTACTGAATATCTTTTACAATCCGAACCTTACAAAGCTTGAAGATTACTACGAACCATGGACGTACGATTATGAAAACTTAATTAAAAGCCCTGAGAAAAAACATCAACCCGTTGCCCGGCCAAAATCACAGATAACAGGTGAATATCTGGATTTACAATGGGGACCGAACTGGGAAGATGACTTAGCCGGTGTATATCAAACAGGAAAAAGAGATTACAACATGAAAGGCGTTGATGAAGGGATCATTCAAGAATTTGAGCAGGCCTTCATGATGTATTTGCCGAGGATTTGCGAGCATTGTATGAACCCTTCCTGTCTGGCCTCCTGTCCTTCGGGGGCCATTTATAAACGGGATGAAGACGGTATCGTTTTAGTTGACCAAGATGCATGCCGAAGCTGGAGATTCTGTATGTCAGGATGCCCGTATAAAAAAGTTTATTTCAATTGGAAAACAAACAAAGCAGATAAATGTACATTCTGTTTTCCACGGATTGAAAATGGACAACCAACTGTTTGTTCTGAAACCTGTGTTGGCCGGCTACGCTATATTGGTATTGTTTTATATGATGCGGATGAAGTGGAAAGAGCGGCATCAGTCAATGATCCGAAAGATTTATACGAAGCTCAATTAAAGTTATTTCTTGACCCCAATGATCCAGACGTCATTAAACAAGCTAAAAAAGATGGGATTCCAGAGGATTGGATTGAAGCGGCTCAAGAATCACCAGTTTATAAACTTGCTGTAAAGTATAAGGTTGCACTGCCATTACATCCAGAGTATCGAACATTACCGATGGTTTGGTATATTCCGCCATTAAGCCCAATTACAAGTGCATTGGGTGGACAAATCGATGATTTGAGCCCGAATGTGATTTTTCCAACAATTAAGCAATTTAGAATACCCATACAATATTTAGCTAACTTAATGTCTGCCGGTGATACAAAAGTGATTGAACGCGTATTGAAGAAGTTGGTTGCGATGAGAAGCTATATGCGGAGTATGAACCTAAATAAAGATTTTGATAAATCAATATTAGAGGAAGCCGGTTTAACTGAAAAAAGTACGATTGAGTTGTACGAGCTATCAGCGATCGCGAAGTATGACGACCGCTATGTAATACCGAAATCTCATCGTGAGGAAGCTGGAAATATGTATCAGGGTCAAGGCTCGGTTGGCTATGAGTTTATGGAAAGCTGCAATGGCTGTAGCCTTGGTACTGAGAATTACGATAACCTGTATGCGTTCAGTGAAGAATATTGGGGTGATTTAGGTGGAACAGCAATGGACGGAAGAATGTAAATATACTTTTAAGTTGTGTTCCTTATTTTTACGATATCCACAAAGTGAATGGGGAGCAAACGAGGAAATAAACGAATTTGTTCGATCAATTGAAAATAAGGGAATTCGATTTTGTTTTGAACAATTTCTTGATTATGTGCAACGGACACCCTATAAAGAGCTGACTGAAAACTATGTTAGGTGGTTTGATTTTAGTGAACGCACAACCCTGTATTTAACGCATAGTACTTTTGGAGAGCAGAGAGAGCGGGGGCTAGCCTTTGTCAAACTTAAAATGGAGTTTGCAAAAGCGGGTTTTTACATTACCGGTGACGAACTTCCTGATTATTTGCCGCTTGTTTTGGAATTTGCGTCGGAAGCAGATACAGCCTCCGTTCAAAAAGTGTTTTTGATTCATAAAAAACCGATTGATGAGCTATTGTCTGAGTTAGAAAAAGATGATAATCCTTATGGGTATTTGCTGAAAGCTTGCGTAACGGCAATGGCAGCATACTTGCCAGCCCAGAAAGTAAACGTTAACCATAATGCCGGCTAACATGTAAGCCGGCATCAACCCGCAGATTGAATGGAGGTACTTTATGACAGCATTTGATTATTTTTTGTGGGTCTTAATCCCATATTTATCGCTTACGATTTTCGTAGTCGGCCATATTCATCGCTATAATTATGATCAATATGGTTGGGGAGCAAAATCAAGTGAATTTTTGCAAAAAGATAATCTCCTAAAATGGGGCAGCATCCTTTTTCACTATGGTGTAATCTTTGTTTTCTTTGGTCATGTTGCCGGGGTTCTCATTCCTAAAGGTTTTTATGATGTAATCGGAGTCTCTGAGCACATGTATCATTTCGGAGCGTTGTGGTTTGGTGGGGCAGCAGGGTTAGCCATGGTCATCGGTGGTGCCTTATTAACGATTCGTCGAGTTAATAGTACGCGCTTAAAGAAACAAAGTTCCGTTATGGATGTTGTTGTACTGTTAATTCTTGGATTAGTTACAGTTATAGGATTTAGTAATACAGTTGGTTACACAGCATCAGGAGGGACGTTTGATTATCGAGCAGTCATCGGTCCATGGTTTAGAGGGATTTTAACCTTCCGTCCATATCCTGAATTAATGGCTGCTGCACCGCTTGGATTTCAGCTTCATATTTTAGCAGCATTTGTTTTATTTGCAGTATGGCCATATACGAGGTTAGTCCATGTATGGAGCCTGCCTTTGGAATATTTATCTCGAAAATATATCGTTTATCGTAAAATGAATCCGAAAAAAGCCGTTAAGTATGAAGAAAGAAATTAAGCCACTTTAAAGTGGCTTTTTCAATCTTTATCAATGTTCATCTAATAAATGTGTTTCTTCATCATAATTATGAATTTGACCAAGTATTGAAATTGTTTTAAAACGGTCAATTACGTCATTGTTTACGCCATGTTCATCAACTATTTGTTTAATTTCGTTAATAATTCTTCTAAACAATTGATGGTCCCTTTTAAGCATGATGATTAGTTCCTCTAAATCAGGATTTTCCTCCAGCTTTTTTTGATAGAAACCATCCTCCTCAGAATCTGCATGGGCAATTGTCCTAGTTTCCCAATGTTCACAAAGAGTGCGAGCGGCAAGGATTGCGTGATCTTCTTTCCCTTCTTCGTAAACCTGTTCAAGTATTTCCAATATATCTCTTGCTTCTGTTAAAGCACCATTATGAATGGAACGGTGTGCTGTTAGTTTATGTAAAGATGGTCCTGACATTTCTTATTTTCCTCCTATTATGTTCTATCTAGTAGCCATTATTAACAGTTACTTTACTTTGTAACCTTAAATAATAGTGTATTACACATATAACCAAATATAAAGTACATAATAAATTATGGAGGTGTTCTAGTGGACACAAAAAATTATGAACAAAAATATAATGATTACAAAAAAGAAAGCAAGGAACAGGCGAATGTAGTAACAAATATAGACAATAATGGAAAAGACGTAATTAAGGCTGTTAAGAAAAATGATGACGGAGATATTATTGCCTTTCGAATGGAAAGCGGTCGGGATTTAGATTATGTAACAGCATTAAATGAGGCTAAAGAAGGGAAAATTGCACACATTGATGTTTTCCATAAATATGGCCGAGATATTATTCGAAGTGAACCAGACGGTATAAAAGAAAACAATCTTGATAATTTGCCTACCTTTTAAGAAGTGAGGTGTTTATATGGGCTTTTTTAGTAATTGGCAAATGTCTAGAATGGCAAAATATGAAGAAAGAAATATGTGTCCAGATTGCAAGGGGAAAGGGATTCACTACTTTGCTGGTACAGAATTCTATTTTGGTGAACCCCTTCAATGTTGTGGTTGTAACGGTACCGGTTTGTATAGTGAATGGGTTAATAATAGTTAGTAATAATTTCAGGCTGTCTTAAATTTTAGAAGACAGCCATTTTTATTTGAATTGGTTTTTTACTTTTTCGTGATATTGTTTCAAATTATTTTTAGCAAGTTCAGTTTGTTTAAAGCCTTCCGTTGTTTTTTGACCATCCCAATTTTCCATTCCATCTATTTGGAGTTTTAGGCCATTGGTATACTCGTTCAACGATTCTTCATACATACCTTTAAATTCAGTTAAACTCTTATTTTCAGTTTGTAAAGTTTTCAAGTCCTTGAGAATTTTTTTTGCTTCACTCGTTGCCGTCTCCATCATTTCAATAGCTTCAGGTAATTCATCCGTTTTTTGAAGCTTGATTATTAATAGGTCTAGTTCTTCAATTAACTGATTTACTTCTAGAATTTGTTTGAATAGAGATTCAGCTATTTCTTTATCAGCAGCGTTGTTTATTTCAATCCTATAGTTAGAATCAGCATTGCTTACAGGCATTTCAGTTGAACTTGTTTGTTGGTTGCACCCTAGCAGAAATATAAATAAACAAAAAATGAAAACAAATCTCATCCCAAGTACCGCCTTTACGATGTAGTAACAGTATATTATATGAGACTTGTCCAGAAAAATATTCATTAGAAAAACTGTAATTTGCCAATAGTGGTAAATTACAGTTTCTTACTGCACCACTATAGTGCGCAAGGCCTACATCACAATATTAAGATGAAGGAGTCCCTACTATGTGAGATGTGTTCATAATGGTCTCGTACATGATGATTGGTGAACCTGTCAAGGAATTTAATGTTAATACATCCACAAATTTTATAAAGCAGCCATAAAGGGAAATTTCCTAATAAACATATGAAATATATGCCATTACTTAATATCTTGTAGCTGGCCCTATATTTATACACTTGTCTACCAGAATATGGACATTGACACGTCGCCAAAGTTCTTTGATGTTTTTAGTGAATAATATCGGGCGTAATGTGCATTTGATTTCCATTAAAATTTTTAGGATTGGAAAAATGTGAAACCATAGAGGGGGGGATTCCCGGAGTCTAAGGAATATCGAGAAAATGGGAATCAAAGAGAGAGTATGATTCCCAAAGTCTAAGGATGAACAGGAATATGGCAATCACAGAAGACCATTTCTTTTATTCTTCAAAAAAATGCGGCCACGCCAAGGGCAGAACCCACTCTCCCTGTCCGCAATGTTGGAAAGCCAGTTTCGGTCCTCCTGCTATGCCTACTGCACAATAATCCTCTATTGTTCACTAGTAAAAAGTAGCTCAATAATAAATAAGCAGAGGGCAAAAACCTCTGCTTTTTCTGATGCTAATTTGTAGCTAAGATTTGTTTTTTCGTTTTTTAGTTAATCAATGCCTGAAGTGGCGCAGGAATTCGTCCACCGCGTTTAATAAGTTTTTCAGAGCTAAAAGCATTTACTCCAATAACAGGTGCACGCCCAAGAAGTCCGCCAAACTCAACCATTTCGCCTTCAGCTTTACCTGGAACAGGGATAACGCGTACGGCTGTTGTTTTCTTATTAATCATTCCGATAGCAGCCTCGTCTGCGATCATTGCAGCAATTGTTTCAGGAGAGGCATCACCTGAAATGGCAATCATATCAAGACCTACGGAACAAACACATGTCATTGCTTCGAGCTTGGACAATGAAAGTGCACCATCCACGATCCCTTTGATCATTCCGTTATCCTCACTAACAGGGATAAAAGCACCGCTTAAGCCTCCAACATAGGAACTGGCCATTGCACCGCCTTTTTTTACGGCATCATTCATAAGCGCAAGGGCAGCAATCGTTCCATGTGTTCCAACTCGTTCTAACCCAATTTCTTCTAGAATTTCGGCAACACTATCATTCAGGGCATTGGTTGGGGCTAATGATAGGTCCATAATTCCGAATGGCACATTAAGACGCTCAGCGACAACCCGACCAATTAATTCCCCTGCACGGGTTATTTTAAACGCTGTCCGTTTAATAACATCAGAAACTTGACCAAGATCAGCCTCTGGGTAGCGCTTCAATGCATTTAAGACCACACCTGGACCGCTAACTCCTACGTTAATAACGACTTCACCTTCTCCGGCACCGTGGAAGGCACCAGCCATGAATGGATTATCCTCTACCGGATTGCAGAATACAACAAGCTTTGCACAAGCAAGACCATTTCGGTCTTTGGTTCGCTCTGCGGCTTCCTTAATGATGTTGCCCATCTGACGAACGGCGTCCATATTAATGCCAGTTCTTGTCGTTGCCACAGAAATAGAGGAACAAACCCGCTCCGTTACAGTTAAGGCTTCTGGCAGAGCATCTAATAATGTTTGATCACCTTTTGTAATTCCTTTATGTACAAGGGCAGAATATCCTCCGATGAAATCAACACCGAGCTGGTGAGCAGCTTTATCAAGTGTTTTAGCCAACTCAACGGCTTGATTGACAGTTGCATTTCCAAGAAGTTCAGCAATTGGAGTAATCGAAATCCTTTTATTAATAATGGGGATACCAAACTCCCTACTAACTTCTTCAGCCACCTCTCTTAATCTCGCCGCATGCGTTGTAATTTTATCAAAAACTTTTTTATTCATTTTATCAAAATCGGAATCGGCGCAATCCTTTAAACTGATTCCCATTGTGACTGTACGTATATCCAAATTTTCCATTTGGACCATCCGAATCGTTTCAATCATTTCATCAATTGCAATATTCATCTTCAATTATTTTCTCCCCCTTAAATACGATGCATGGCCTGGAAAATTTCTTCAAGCTGTATATTAATTTTTAATCCCATTTCCTCACTAATTCCATCAAATTTTTGTTGAAGTGAATCTAGATTCTCGATTCCGGAAACATCGACAAGCATCATCATTGTAAAAAAGTCTTGAAGAATGGTTTGGCTGATATCAAGAATATTTACTTTATTGTCAGCTAGTACATTTGTAACTTTTGCAATAATTCCAACTTGGTCTTTACCAATTACACTTACTACTGCACGTCTGTTTGTCATTTAAATCACCTCATATAATATTGGGGGAAAATAATTTTAATTGCTTTTTTATTTTATCATTACCAATTTCTACACGTTTCGTCAATATGTAATTTCGTTTATTTGGTATAATAGGAGAATTAATAGTATTTGGGGGAGGCTCATAATGATGATTTCTTTAAAAAATGTATCTAAAATATTAGATGAAAAACTAGTACTAGAAAACATAAATTGGGATATACATACCGGTGAAAATTGGGTGTTATTTGGATTAAATGGTTCCGGAAAAACAACACTTCTTTCTATTATAACTGGTTATCTTTGGACATCTTCCGGGAAAGTAACGGTATTAGGAAAAGAGTTTGGCAAGTATCCCTTGTATGAACTACGTAAGCAAATCGGCATTGTAAGTTCCGCCATCGATAATTTAATGCCTGGTTATGATTATGCGGAAAACATCGTATTAAGTGGGAAATATGCTTCATTTGGCTTGCACGAGGATCCTAATCAGGATGATATCAATTATGCTCTATCAATCATGGAACGTTTCCGTTGTACAGACCTCATTCATCGAACGTTTGAAACTTTATCACAAGGTCAAAAACAAAAAGTTATGATCATGCGGGCTTTAATGGCTAAGCCAAAACTATTAATACTTGATGAGCCATGTGCAGGATTAGACGTTCTTGCCCGTGAGCAAGTTTTGGAGTTTATAAATACACTTGGAGATGACCCTGAGGCACCGTCCATGCTTTATGTAACACACCATGTCGAAGAGATTTTGCCCGCTTTCAAGTACATTACGCTACTTCGAGCTGGACAAATATTTGCTAAAGGATTAATAAATAATATATTAACGGATCAGATATTTAGTGAATTCCTTGGCAGGGATATAAAAATTGATCAGTTCAATCACCGTAATTATCTAAAATTTATTTAACCCCATTTATTTACAATTATATTTATTCACAAGCAGAAGATAATATAATTGATAAAGGAGGTTTTAATCAATGACAGTAGGTACACAAGTGAAACAAGCGTTAGTTAGTCTAAAGAGCGCACAAGCTGATTTTGAATCATTTGCCTTGCAAACACAGGATCAAGCTGCGAAACAGCTCTATGCTAACTGCGCTACCCAAGCAAAAGGAATGATCCAACAACTCGAAGAGCGTGTTCAATATATTGAACAGGAAGAGCCAGAGTTCCAAGGTTTTTAATGTCAAAAGTAGGGCTGTCTCTAAAAAGGGACAGCCTTTTTGGTGCTTACCTGAAATAAATTGCTTTAATATAATCCTGAATTAAGACAATATTAGTTTTTGCTTCCCGTTTATCTTTTTCTTCAATCGATATTTTTAACTTAGATATTTCTTGTTCTAATTCACTGTATTCCATTTCGCCCCCTAATAATTGTAATTTCCATCTGTTTTTTTTATAAAGATCGCTAATAGCCTTTGCTTCATCTCCTGCTTTTTCCCATTGTGAATGATTAAGTAGGTCCATAATTTCCTCGGATTTTTGGTAAATGGGCTTATTTTTTATTTTTTCATCGGAACATCCTACTAGGATAAAAAAACAAACAGACATCATGATGAATTTTAGATTAACTTGCATAAATTCCTCCGATAAGTATTTTTCTAATTATTTTATCCAATAATAAAAAAGATATTAAACAGGATGGAGATTGTCATGACTGAATATGAAGTAATACTTGTTCGCTCACTTGCTTCTTTTATTATTATTTTTATCCTTGCCAGAATCCTTGGTAAATCACAGATATCACAACTAACATTCTTCGACTATGTAATTGGAATTACAATTGGCAATATGGCTGCTGCTGTTGGAATAGATTCTTCAGTTGAATTTTTAAATGGAATAATTGGACTTTTAGTATATACGTCTTTGTCGATCCTTCTTGCTTTTGGGGCCATAAAATCTTATCGGTTTAGGAAAATTGTCGAAGGGAGCCCAACCATTCTTATTAAAGAAGGAAGGGTATTGGAGAAAAACCTCTTAAAAAGTAAATTAACCTATAATGATCTAATGGCAGGTCTTAGGGAGAAAAACGCTTTTAAATTATCTGAAATTGAATTAGCAGTGTTAGAAACAGATGGGCAAATGAGTGTTATGAAAAAAGCGGAATATGAACCTTTAACTCCAAAGGATCTTAATATGATCGTTGAAGAGGAACATAAACCATCCATGATCATTATCGATGGCTCACTAATGGAAAAACGATTACATTATTTAGGCTATTCAAAAGAATGGGTTCTTGGGGAAATAATGAAGAAGGGGGCAAACTCTATTGATGATGTATTTTTAGCCCAAATTGATTCCCAGGGAAACGTATATGTTGATTTATATGATGATAATATTAAAACTCAACAAATCAAACAAAAACCGCTTCTGGCTGCTCAATTAAGAAAAATACAAGCTAATTTAGAAGGCTTTGCCTTACAAACGGATGATGTTGCTGCAAAGCAAATGTATTATAACCAATCAAAAGAACTGCAAAATTTAATTCACCAAATTAATCCATATCTTAAAGAATAGTAGGGAGGTGTAGATCGTGATTATTTATGTTTATCAAACATTTGAGATAAAACAAGAGAAGTTTAAGGAAGGGCTCGAAAATTTAACCGAAATTAAAAATTTTCGAAATGAAAAATATGATCATAAGGTAGATATATTAACACCTATTACTGGAAAGGATTATACATATGCTCTTCTTGCAACATATGATGGATTGGCTGAAATGGAGTTACAAAACAAAAAGATGTTTGATGACGAAGAGTATTTGAAATTAATTGGTGATTTTTTTCTAGAAAACATCATACAGGGTAGCATGACCACTCAGTTATATCGTTCGATGAGTGATAAGAAACAGAATAAGGAACAGGATTGATTTGTCTTTTAACACGAGGGAACTTTATAATCCCTCGTTTTTTTATCTATAACCTGATGTACATTAAGCACCATTCGATGGAACTTTGTGTAGTATAACCATGTAATATGCCACTAAAAGGAGTGATTTCACTGAAACGTTTGATGTGTAAAGGAAAAATTCATAGAGCGACCGTTACAGAGGCTAATCTTGATTATCCAGGTAGCGTTACGATTGATAAAGAACTTATGATAGCAGCCAATATTTTCCCTTATGAAATGGTTCAAATAACGAATCTCCGAAATGCAGCAAGGTGGAAAACATATGCAATTCCAGGGCATCCTGGATCAGGTACGATTTGTTTAAATGGTCCTCCAGCACATTTATTTAAAGAGAATGATGTTGCCATTATCTTAAGTTTGGGTTTATTCGAGGAAGGAGAGGTTCTTCAATTAAAACCTGTTGTTGTAAATGTTGATAATGAAAACAAAATAACTAATATTCATCACTATGATTTATCTGAGTGGATGAGTAAGGAGGATTAAATTGGCCTCAATTGTTGATCCAGAGAGATTTTTTATAAATAAATGGGAAATGTATAAAATTTTAAAAACATCCGCTATTAAAGAATTTAATTTTCCTGAAACAGATGTATTGAGTATTGAATCGTTAAATCGAATGTTAAATAGATATTTATGTTTATATGTCAAGTCTGTTTCTACCTGGGGTGGGGAAAAAATCGGGAAAATTGAAAAACAAGAAAATGGTTATGGCTTGATAATACAGTCAATAACAAATAACTCTTATGCAAGCATAGACGATTTGTATAAAGATCTTCGACACTTTTACAATGATGGAACAACAATTATACAACAACAAGCCCCTCTCTTACATTACCAAAACCGCGTGTTTGATATTCGCTCCCATTTGCAACGGGAATTAGATGAAACTTGGGTTTATGAAGGTGATTTGGTAAGAGTTGGTGGGACAGATTCAATTGTATCAAATATTGAAATAAGTAATGGGATGGTTATGCCGACTAATGAAATATTAGCTGTGCTATTCCCACAAAAACCTTATGAATTCTTTCTTAATAAAATGAAAAGTGCCTCAAAAACGATTTGTGGTATATTAGATAAATATCATTATTTCATGGAGGTCGGAATTGATTATGGTCTCGATGATACTGGCAACCTGTGGTTAATTGAGGTAAATACTGATGATGTTTTTGGGGGGCCAGAACAAAAATTGTTTTCTATGCTACCTGACAAAAGCATCTATGACCGGCTCACTAATAGAAGTCAAAAAATACATGAACAATGGTTACATTATATTTTTGAATCTTATGAGGAATTATTAAAGAATCAATCAAACAATTAAGAATGGAGGAAGGATAATTTATCACCGATTGACCATATTAAGATTAATGTAAAATAATTAATCGCGATAAAATAATATAAAAAGGCGTGTCACAGATGGATTATGTTGAAAACCTTCATGCTGTTAAGATGAAAAAGGGCTCAAAACGTGATTCCAAGGCTAAACCTAATAATCAAAAATGGGCTGTATTATCTATTTCATCCATTCCACTTGTTATGACACTAGGGAATTCGATGCTTATTCCAGTCCTCCCTGTTATGGAAAGTAAATTGAAGATTACAGCTTTTCAAGCGAGTATGATTATTACGATTTACTCGATTGTTGCGATCCTTCTTATTCCTCTTGCAGGATTCCTGTCTGATCATATTGGGAGAAAGAAGGTCATAATCCCTAGTCTGATGATATCGGCTATTGGCGGACTAATTGCGGCATGGGCAGGCTGGAAAATGGATAACCCATATTGGGTTATATTAATCGGTCGAGCATTACAGGGGGTTGGTGCAGCAGGAGCCTTTCCTATTGTGCTACCGCTCGTTGGTGATATGTTTAAAAGTGATGAAGAGGTTAGCAGCTCATTAGGGCTAATTGAAACATCCAATACCCTTGGTAAAGTACTGAGTCCGATTTTAGGAGCCTTTTTAGCAGGAGTTATTTGGTATCTTCCTTTCTTTTCCATTCCAGTTTTTTGCTTGATTTCAATTTTACTTATGTTTTTCTTAGTGAAAACTCCGAATAAGCGGCAAAAACCGATTCCTTTCAAAAAGTTTATAGCCAATATGAAGGATACTTTTAAAAATAACTGGAAATGGCTATACGCTGTGTTTTTGATTGGGATTATTTTAATGTTTGTATTGTTTGCTGTTTTATTTTATTTATCTGATTTTTTGGAAAAGGTTTATAGGGTAAAGGATGTAAAAAAGGGCCTTCTGTTAGCAATACCATTGGGGGGCCTATGTTTTGCCTCGTATATTACTGGTAAATTAATTAAAGAAAATAAAGTGCTGATGAAATGGCTTACCTTTGGAGGAATTGTTTTACTATCTAGTTCTACAGCAGTACTGAGCTTTTCTAAAGATATGTGGTTTATGATTTGGTTATTTTTAGCCGCTGGAATTGGGATAGGGGTAGCTTTACCATGCCTTGATGCATTCATAACATCAGGAATCGATAAATCAGAACGTGGAACGGTATCATCGATATACAGTTCGATGAGATTTATAGGTGTGGCAGCGGGGCCCCCACTAATGGCTATTATGATGAAGAATGCGGAAAACTCTCTTTTTTATATATTAGCAGGACTAAGTATTATTGCAGCTATTGCAACATTTATGGCAATTAAGCCGGAAGAAGAATCATCGACATAAGAAAGGCCGGTTCATCAAAAATGATCGGCCTTTCTTTTCGGATTTAAATTATTAAACAAAAATAAAGTAACAGGCAAATAGAAGAGCAAGTACATACATAATCGGATGTATTTCACGATATCGTTTTTGTGATAGTAATGCTAGTGGATAAAGAATAAAACCAAGGGCAATTCCTGTTGCCACACTATAGGTTAACGGCATCATGATGATTGTAACAAAGGCTGGGATGACGACCTCTATCTTATTCCAATTAACCTTACTCACTTCCATTGCCATCAATGCTCCTACGATGATAAGAGCAGGGGCTGTAACCTCGGGCGTTATGACTGATAATATCGGTGAAAAAAATAGAGCAATAAAAAAACAAGTCGAAATAATGACGGATGTAAATCCTGTTCTGCCACCGACGGCAATTCCAGCCGAAGATTCTACAAAGGAAGCAGTTGTCGAAGTACCTAAAACAGCCCCGACAACACCAGAAGTAGAGTCAGCAAGTAATGCTCGTCCAATATTAGGAATTTGGTTATTTTTCATTAAGCCGGCTTGACTGGCAACCGCAATAAGGGCCCCGGCTGTATCAAAGAAAGCGACAAATAAGAAGGTAAAAATAACAGCCAATAGTTGTGGACTTAGAATCCTATCTAAATTAGAAAAGACAACACCAAAGGTTGGTTCAAGACTAGGAATAGTACCTACAATCGAAGAAGGGATATCAATTAAGCCAATGAACATCCCGATTATTGTTGTAATGACCATTCCGTAAAAGATTGCTCCATGAATACCGCGCACTAACATTAAAACAGTTATTACAAAACCAATGACAGCTAGTGCTGTTAGAGGTGAAGTTAAGTCCCCAATTGATACAAATGTTGCTTCATTGGAAACAATAATTCCTGCATTTTTTAGACCGACAAAGGCCACGAAGAAACCAATTCCACCAGCAATAGCAAACTTTAAATCCTGCGGAATAGCATTGATAATTTTTTCACGGATTTTAAACAAGCTTAAGATTACGAAAATAATACTGGCTACAAACACACCTGTTAAGGCGACTTCCCATTTGATGCCCATTCCGATACAAACTGAGAATGTGAAAAATGAGTTTAAACCCATACTCGGAGCTATTCCAATTGGAAAGTTTGCTAGTATTCCAATTAATAATGTTCCAACAATGGCAGAAAGGGCAGTAGCTGTAAATACGGCACCTTGGTCCATACCCGATTGACTAAGAATAATCGGATTTACGACCAGGATATAAGCCATAGAAAGGAAAGTTGTAATCCCTGCCAACGTTTCTTTTTTGTAGGTTGTCTGTCGTTCTTTAAATTGAAAAAATTTCTCCATGGTGTCTTTCCCCTTTGAATGATATAAAATAAAAAAACTTTGGTAAAATAGCTACCAAAGTTTTATTCTACAAAGGAAATAGGAAGTATGGCACTTTCTAATCCTTGTAGACAAGCTATTTATGGTAGCTGGTAGAAACGTTCAAGCCGTATTCTTGAACTTATACAAGGTTGTTAATTATATAGATATAATAGATTAAATGTTATCAATTGAAGGGATATTCGTCAATAACAATCAAAATTGTTGTTATATTGTATTTATTTTGATTTTAACTGTTTTATAGTAAAACAAAGCCGCTGGAATAATCCGAGCGGCTTTGTTAAAAGTAGGGTTTATAGGCTTTGCTGCTTTGGCTCGCGCTTTCTGTAAATAACATAACTGCGTGTTAAATAACGAAGAGGTACACTAAATACGTGTACAAGACGTGTAAATGGCCATGCAGCAAAGAGTCCCATTGCCGCAATCATATGAATTTTAAACCACAGGGGTACCTCTGTAAGCAAGCTTGCATCCGCTTGTAACATTAAAACACCTCTTAACCAAGGTCCAATTGTTGTACGATAATCGAAACCATGTGAATCTAAATTTAATAATGTTGCTGACATACCAGATAAAATGACGATCAGTAAGAAAAATAGGGAAACCCAATCTCCTTTCGTACTCGTCTGAAGGATGCGTTTTACCGTCATACGGCGGTTTGTAAGAATGATAATCCCAAGCGTTGCCGCTATACCAGCGGGAATTCCACCAAGAAGAGCAATCGTATGGTATTGGTGTTCGTTAACTCCCATTGCTTCGTAAACTCCAATCGGAATTAATAATCCCATAACATGTCCGCCAAAGACAAAGATAATTCCCCAATGAAATAGATTGCTGCCTACGCGAAGTAGCTTTTTCTCTAAAAGCTGACTTGATTTAGTTGTCCAGCCAAATTGATCATGATTGTAACGATAAATATGACCGCCAATGAAAATTGTGAGCACAATGTAGGGGAGGACGACCCATAAAAATTGATTAATCAAAGAGCTTCACTCCTTTGTCGCGTATTAGTTATACCTGCTTTACCAAGCTCCAACAATATAGCCTTGATAATATGACCATAAAGGTTTTTGCCAGAATCCAAGTTTTTAGAAACTTCTTCAATATTGGAAAGATATCTTTCGAATATCGTCTTCATCGCTGCTTCATCAACCTGTCCAGCAAATTCAAGCATAATCGGTAAATAATCAGGCAATTCTTTGTCAGTTACATCAAAACCATGTAGCTTGTAAAAGTTTTTAAGGAATAATAGCTCCATTCCCCGTTCACGTTGTTCCCCATTAGACATATAGGTAAGATACAGATTTGTCTTTTTGCCAAAATCAAATGTGTTAATATAGGTAGTAACTAGTTTTGACAAGGATTGCTTTTTTGCCTTTTCACAATATTTTTGTAGCTCCTGTTTAGTTTCAGAACTTTGAATGGAACTAATTTCCTCTAGAACCTCTGGAAGTGAATCCATAAATTCTTGATCAGGATAGTTTAATAAGTATGAGCAAATCTGAAAGGTTAGCTGGCTATCTGTATTATCCATAGTTTTCACTCCTTACAGCGTTCCACAAGAACCTGGTCCGCCTGCAAATGCTAAACCGCAGCTTCCTTGCTCATCATAAAGATCAGCAACGTGTTCACGATGGGAAGCAGGGATCACAAAACGATCTTCATATTTTGCTATAGCAAGTAGACGGTACATATCTTTAATATCTTGTTCTTTTAAGCCCAATTGTTCTACAACCCCAATATTTGGCTGTTTGTTCGTTTGTACACTTCTCATATATGTTCTCATGACCGCCATCTTCTTTAATACTTGACGGATATGGGATTGATCTCCTGCCGTTAATAGGTTGGCAAGATACTCAATCGGTATTCTCATTTCATCGATAGCAGGGAAGATGTCTTCCGCATTTGATGTACTTCCAACGCCTTCAAACATATTCATGATTGGACTGAGTGGTGGAATATACCATACCATTGGCATTGTCCGATATTCCGGATGAAGGGGAAGTGCTATTTTCCAATCAATGATCATTTTGTAGATTGGTGATTTTTGAGCAGCTTCGATGAATTCATTTGGAATGCCTTCTGCTTTTGCCTGCTTAATGACCTCAGGATCATTTGGATCTAGGAAAATCCCTAATTGAGCATGATATAAGTCCTTTTCATCAGCTAATGCTGCTTCTTCCACTTTGTCAGCGTCATATAGCATAACACCGAGGTAACGAATACGTCCTACGCAAGTTTCGGAACAGATGGTTGGCATACCAGCTTCAATTCTTGGAAAGCAAAGTGTACATTTTTCTGCTTTATTTGTTTGCCAGTTAAAATAAACCTTTTTATATGGACATGAAGATACGCAATGTCTCCATGCGCGGCAAGCGTTTTGGTCGACAAGGACAATTCCATCTTCATCACGTTTATACATAGCACCAGATGGGCAGGCACTAACGCAAGATGGATTTATGCAGTGTTCACAAATTCTTGGCAGGTACATCATGAATACATCTTCAAATTCCGTCTTAATTTGCTCTTCCATTTTTTCAACGTTAGGGTCCCTAAGACCTGTAACGTGAGCACCAGCAAGGTCATCCTCCCAGTTCGGTCCCCAAAGAATTTCCATATATTCTCCCGTTAAAGAAGACTTTGGACGGGCAACCGGCTGTGTTTTTCGCTCAGGGCTGTTTGTTAATGTTTCATAATCATAGGTCCAAGGCTCATAGTAATCATCGATTTCAGGAAGATTAGGGTTAGCAAACAAATTTAGTAAGCGATTTGTTTTTGTACCTGATTTTAATTGCAGTTTGCCGTTTTTAACTTCCCAGCCGCCGCGATAATGCTCTTGATCTTCCCAACGTTTTGGATAACCGATACCTGGTTTTGTTTCAACGTTGTTAAAATACATATATTCTGCACCTGGACGATTTGTCCAGGTGTTTTTGCAAGTTACACTACATGTATGGCAGCCAATACATTTATCTAAATTCATGACCATGCCGATCTGTGCTTTAATCTTCAAGCCAATCAACCTCCTTCAGTTTACGGATCACAACGTTTAAGTCACGTTGGTTTCCTGTCGGTCCATAGTAGTTAAAGCCGTAGCTTAATTGTCCATAGCCGCCAATCATATGGGTTGGCTTCATATGAATTCGCGTAGGGCTATTATGTGTTCCCCCACGATTACCTGTTAATTTTGATCCCGGTACGTTGATATGACGGTCTTGTGCGTGATGCATAAAGGCCATACCACGTGGAAGTCTGTGCGAAACGACAGCTCTCGCTACAACAACTCCATTACGGTTAAAGCATTCAATCCAGTCGTTATCTTCGATACCAACCTCTTCTGCATCATCTTTGTTCATCCAAACAGTTGGACCGCCGCGGAAGAGGGTTAACATTGGCTGTGAGTCGAAATACATACTATGAATGGACCATTTATTATGCGGTGTTAAATAGTTCAATACGATTTCTTTTCCCTCAACTTCAGGGCGATTTTTTCTGAATGGCTTCGGCTGTAAGATTGGCTTAAATGTTGCCATCGCTTCGCCGAATTCCTGCATCATTTCATGATCCACATAGAAAGATTGTCTTCCTGTTACAGTTCTCCAAGGAATCAAACGTTCTACATTTGTTGTAAATGGAGAATAGCGTCTTCCTCCTTTTTCAGAACCACTGAAGGCGGGGGAAGTAATAACCGTTTTTGGTTGTGCTGTAATTTGCTCGAACGTAAAGCATTCTTCTTCACGCTCAGCAGCTAAGTCCACTAATTCAAGATCAGTAGTCTTTTCAAGTGCTTCCCAAGCCTTTACAGCCATTCTACCGTTAGAAGTAGACGATAAAGTCAATACGGCTTCACAGGCATTTTTAGCTGTGCTGATGTTAGGGCATCCGTCACCAACACCGCCGCTGACCGTACCAAGCACGTTTTTCAACTTTTCATATTCCTCTGCTGCAGACCATGAGATTCCCTTAATTCCATGTGGTGCATTTTTCACGTTTGGACCGATAGAAATCCATTTATCGTAAATAAGTTTATAATCTCTTTCGACAACATGAATTTGTGGCATAGTTTTGCCAGGAATTGGCTCACATTCACCTTTCGACCAGTCCTTAATTGCACCTAGTGGCTGTGCTAACTCCTGCGGTGTATCATGTAGAAGCGGAGTAGCGACAACTTCCTTCATTGGGTCCAGATTTAGATCTGTCGCCATTTCAGATACGGTTTTTGCCATCGATTTAAAAATTTCCCAGTCAGAACGTGCTTCCCATGGAGTTGAAATAGCCGGATTAAACGGATGAATAAATGGATGCATATCCGTACTATTTAAATCATGTTTTTCATACCAAGTTGCTGCCGGAAGGATGATATCTGAATAAAGGGCTGTACCAGCCATACGGAAATCTAAATTAATCAATAGATCAAGTTTTCCTTCCGGTGCTTGATCATGCCATTTTACTTCTTCTGGACGTAAGCTTTCCGCATCATCATTTAATAATCCGTTCGTTGTACCTAGTAGGTGTTTTAAGAAATATTCGTGGCCTTTACCGGAACTTGAAATCAAGTTGGAGCGCCATACAAATAGATTTCTCGGGAAGTTGATTGGATTATCTGGATCTTCAATTGCAAACTGTAATTTTCTTTCTTTTAGCTGTTTAGCAACAAATAGACCAATTTCTTGTGGAGAGCTAGCCCCTGATGCAACTGCTTCTTTATATAAGTCAATGCCATTTTGATTAAATGTTGGGTAGGATGGGAGCCATCCTAGTCTTGCTGCCATCACATTGTAATCGGCATAATGATTATAGCGAGCCTTCTCGTAAATCGGCGAAATATGGTCGCTTACCGGTTGTTCTTCATAACGCCATTGGTCCGTTACAAAGTAGAAGAAAGATGTACCATTTTGTAATTTCGCTGGACCTGTCCAATCCTTTGCTGTTGCAATAGTTTGCCATCCTTCTGCTGGTCTTAGCTTCTCTTGACCAACATAGTGCGCCCAACCGCCTCCGTTCACACCTTGGGAACCAACTAATAAAACAAGGTTTAAGACAGCACGGTAAATTGTATCAGAGTTAAACCAATGGTTTATACCTGCACCGACAATGATCATCGAACGACCATTTGTATCAAGTGAATTTTGTGCAAATTCACGAGCGATTTTTGTAATAAGCTCTTTCTTGACTCCAGTCGTGTTTTCTGCCCAAGCTGGTGTAAACGGAATGTTATCATCTAATGCTTTTGCCGCATGATCACCAAGACCGCGGTTTATTCCATAGTTGGCAAGAGTTAGGTCAAAGACAGTTGTCGTATAGAATACTTCACTGTTATTCTCTACTTTTCTTATTGGAACATTGCGGTACAATACTTCATTGCCTTGATGTGAGAAGTATGGAAGTTTGACAGTTGCTATTTCTTCCTCAATACCTTGGAAGGATAGTCGAGGATCAAAGCCTTCTCCAGTTTCCTCATCAACCATTTTTAAATTCCATTTTGCTTTGCCTTCCCAACGAGCGCCCATTGTGCCATGAGGGATGACGAGTTTTCCATTCTTTTCATCAAATAAGACTGGTTTAAATTCACCATTTTGCACTTCTTTACCTAGGTCATTTGCGTTTAAGAAACGATCAGGAAGGAAGTGGTCGCCATCCTTTTTCAATGTAACGACGAATGGGAAATCAGTGTATTGCTTCGCATAGTTGATAAAATAATCATGCTGATTTTCTACATAAAATTCTTTTAAAATAACATGGCCCATAGCCATTGCTAACGCACCGTCGGCACCTTGCTTGACCTTCATCCAGTCATCCGCAAATTTAGTTGATTCAGCGTAATCAGGGCTTACGGACACAACTTTTGTACCACGATAGCGAACTTCGGCTAAGAAGTGAGCATCAGGTGTACGGGTTTGCGGTACATTCGAACCCCAAGTCATGATGTAGCCGGAATTATACCAGTCACTACTTTCTGGTACGTCAGTTTGATCTCCCCATATTTGAGGGGAAGCAGGTGGGAGGTCTGCATACCAATCATAAAAGCTTAACATTGGACCACCGATTAGTGACATAAAGCGACCGCCGCCAGCATAGCTAAGCATCGACATAGCAGGTATCGGAGAAAATCCAACATTGCGGTCAGGCCCATATTTGATTATCGTATATAAAATCGAAGCGGCTATAAGTTTTAAAACCTCATCCCACTCAGCACGGACTAGGCCGCCTTTTCCTCTTGCTTGTTTGTACGCTTTTGCTTTTTCAGGATTTTCAACAATGCTTTTCCATGCATCAAGTGGTGTAGAGTTTTCCTTTAAAGCTTCACGCCACATATTTAATAAAATCCCGCGAACATATGGATATTTAACGCGAAGTGGACTGTAGATATACCAAGAAAAGCTTGCTCCACGCGGACAACCACGAGGTTCAAAGTCAGGCATATCAGGACCTGTTGAAGGATAATTAAGATTCTGTCCTTCCCAAGTTACAATTCCGTTTTTCACAAAGATGTTCCAGCTGCATGACCCGGTACAGTTTACTCCATGTGTAGAACGAACTACTTTATCATGCTGCCATCTATTGCGATACGCTTGCTCCCAGTCACGATTTTCATATGTGGTCTGACTATGATTATTAGCTTGTTTTTCAATAGGAGTTAAATATTTTAAGCGATTTAGTAATGGGGAACGCCGATTATTTTTCATAAAAATCTCTCCTCACTTCAAATTTTCTAAACATCTTGTATTAGAATGTTTGAATCATTTCCTAATGACAATGAAACAATAAAGATACAACTCTCAACAGTGAGGTTGTTCACACAATTATCATTTGTCACAAAAAAGACACAAATTGCCGAAAAAACATTGTAGATTACATAAAAATTTTTGTCCTTTGTGACAAATGTTTGAACTCGAAAAAAGATGTGAGGTTCCTCACATCTTTAGGGGGTTACTTTTCATTACCATGTGTTCTATCAAAGAAGTTTGAAAGAAAAGGGGAGTTTGAAAATGAATACAAAAATTCAACTGCCATTGCAAACATTTAGTTTAATTGCAGGATTTATGGTGTGGGTTATTTTATCTTCTTTAATGCCTTTTATAAAAGAAGAGATTAGCCTATCAACAAATCAATTGGCTTTAATTACTGCTATTCCAGTAGTACTTGGATCATTAATGAGAATTCCAATTGGATATTGGACCAATCGTTTTGGGGCGAGAAAATTATTTTCCATTAGTTTTTTGTTATTAGTTCTTCCAATATTTTATATTAGCATTGCCGATTCGTTTGTTGACCTTTTGATAGGAGGTTTGGTACTTGGCTTGAGTGGGGCTGTCTTTTCAGTCGGAGTTACATCACTACCTAAGTATTATCCAAAGGAACGCCATGGTTTTGTTAATGGTATTTATGGGGTTGGTAATGTCGGAACAGCCATTACTACATTTTCAGCACCAGTGCTTGCTAACCAATTTGGTTGGCAAACAACGGTAAGGTTTTTCATCATTCTAGTCATTTTTATTGCAATATTGAACTTTTTCTTAGGAGATAAAAAAGAAACAAAAGTAAACACACCTTTAATGGAACAAATCAAAGGTGTATACAAGGATGAAAAACTTTGGTTTTTATGTTTATTTTATTTCCTAACATTCGGTGTGTTTGTAACATTTACAGTTTATTTACCGAATTTCTTGGTTACAAATTTTGGCTTGGATAAGGTGGATGCTGGCTTAAGAACGGCTGGATTTATTGCGCTTGCAACCTTTGTTCGTCCACTCGGTGGATGGCTTGGAGACAAATTTAATTCTTTCAAAATATTAATGATTGTGTTTGCGGCTTTAACTTTATCTGGTGTTTTATTAGCATTTAACCCATCCTTACTTTATTACACAATTGGATGCTTAACGATTTCATTATTTGCCGGTATCGGAA
Source organism: Schinkia azotoformans (assembly GCF_035811335.1). Taxonomy (NCBI): domain Bacteria; kingdom Bacillati; phylum Bacillota; class Bacilli; order Caryophanales; family Bacillaceae; genus Schinkia; species Schinkia azotoformans. The sequence continues at coordinate 30,003 of NZ_JARSMD010000022.1, read as the reverse complement.
ATGGAGTCATATTCAAACTGGTTCCAATGTATTTCTCTAAACAAGGCGGTATTGTGAATGGACTTGTTGCGGCAATGGGGGGATTAGGTGGTTTCTTCCCACCATTATTATTATCCTTCTTATTTAATTTAACGGGTCATTACGCAATCGGTTATATGGCTTTATCGCAAGTTGCAATGGCATCGTTAATTATCGTGATTTGGATGTTCTATCAAGATAAATTAAGTATGGCCGATGAGATCATTGACCACTCAACCCAAGGAATTTTTGTTACTGACTTAAATGGCAAAATTCAAAAAGTGAATCCAGCCTTTACAACGGTAACCGGTTTTAGCGAGGAAGAGGTAATTGGACAAAATCCACGGATTTTAAAATCGGATAAACACTCAAATGATTTTTATGAAGAACTGTGGAAAACAGTAAAGGAACACGGAATTTGGAGTGGACAAATTTGGAATAAGAGAAAAGATGGACAGTTGTATTTAGTTTGGGTAACCATAAATACTGTAAAAAACAATGGTGGTGAAATCAAAAATTACGTCGCCATGTTTAGTCAAATTGACGAAATAACCGGGTTTTAATTCATCACAAAAAAAGAATGTCCGTCATGTAGTATTACTAAAAGCATGATGTTTGACATTCTTTTTTATTTATTTTAGGATACCGTTATGGGTAGGCAATTAGGAGGTAAAATCGATGAAACAAATTTCCGCAAAAGAAGTTGAAACTTTAATAAATGAAGGAAAAAAGATAGATATTATCGATGTCCGTGAAGATTTCGAAGTCGCCACCGGTAAAATTCCAGGTGCAGTCCATATTCCAATAGGATCTATTGAATTTAGAATGGATGAATTAGATAAATCAAAAGAATATATTATCGTTTGTCATTCAGGTGCAAGGAGCGGGGCAGTGACTCGATTCCTTGAAGGACATGGATTCAATGCAACGAATATGAGCGGTGGCATGGTAGAATGGGAAGGGAAAATTGAATAAATCAAAAGCTCAGAGGTTGGGTCTGAGCTTTTTTGATTTATGAAAAGTAAACATAGTTATAGCGCACAATTGTCTAACTCCAGCATCCAGCGACTCGTAAACTTCGCTAAACGGGTGCTTCCGTTTTTCTTATTAATAATCAGTTTGCACAAGGTTTCGATCAAGATATTTTTCAATCACTTCACTAACTTGGAAGGAGACCTGTGGTGAATCGAAGTTTTCAAAGGCATGTTCACATTCATTTTTGTAATTCATCGTTTCATCATAATGGGATAAATGTCTTTGGATGTCTTCTTCTGAGTCCTGTCTTTCCTTTTGTCGGCTAACGACAGTGTCCCTATCAGCGTAGACGAAGAGGCGGATTACTTTATCTCCATACATCTTTTTAAGTTTTTCTGTTCCTTCGGGATTTAGTGTTAAGTATATAAAATCATGGTTTTCAAAAGCCTTAATAATATCCTCTTCACGAATACCATATTTAATTCCGTCGATTTCAACACTTTCCAAAAATTCCTGTTGCTCTTCCATTTTTGCAAATGCATCTTCACTTACGAAATGGTAGTCCTTCCCATCTGTTTCATAATGTCTAGGTTGTCTAGTTGTATAAGAAATAACAGTCTCCATATCGAAAACTGTGGAAACCATCTTAGCGATTGTTTTCCTTCCAGAACCATCCGGCCCTGTATAAATAAAAATTCTTTCTTTTTCTTTTACTTGGTACATAAAAGCCCTCCTTCTAATTTAATTTAGAATCCCCATCACCAATTGACCTTACATGGCATCAAAAATTGGAATTGGTGCCGTAAAACGATTATATCATAAAAAAGTAAATTTCGCAATTTTCAGATTTATCAAACGTAATTTGAATTTCGTTTTGTAGGAGTTTGTCCAAACGTTTATGGGGTTTTTGAATAAGATATATAAAGGCAGGTGAGTTAACATGTATTTAGTTGGTTTTTATTCACCGAAAGCAAAGTCAGGTGTAACAGAGCTGTCGTTATCCATTTATAACTGGCTTAAATCAAACACAACTTTATTGGTGGCGTTCATTTCTTACGGATCATTAGAGAAAGAAGAAATATCAAATGAACTTATTCATGAATTTTCTAAATTAACATTAATAGAACAAAAGCGGAAAGTAAAACAATTGAAAAAGCAGTTCGACATTATCATATACGATGCATCCAGTCAATTATCCGATGGTGTTCTTAAAATTTTACCAATTGTAGACAGACTATTTGTTGTTGGTGATGAACATCGAGATTTTGCTGTTAAGCTTCATGAAATAATACAATTCAATAAAATATTTGATAAAAGTGTGAAGAATTTTATTACACATTTACAAGGAAACAAAACATTTATCATTCGTGAAAATATGGACCAGCAAGTAATCGGTTTTAATAATAAGAAAAAGGATACAGATGATATTGGACAAATGATATATACCGATTATGTCACCTATTACTTAGAAAGGAATTTAGTGGAAAACAATGAAAAAATCTTAAAAAAAATTAAACTAATTCCAAAGGAAAACCTTTATAGTGGTTTATATGATTTAGGAGTAGATTTTGAAAAAGCGCTTCTATTTCATCAATATGTGACCTTGCGTGAAGCGTTGGGTCAGGATTACATCGAAGTGCTTGAAACACTGTTTCCTTTCCTTATTAATTACTCCTTCGCAGAGCTGTTAGATAAATTTCAAAACGAATTACATTTTATTACGAAGCTAAAATAACAAACATAAACGGCTGACTTTAGGAGTCAGCCCGTTTTATTGTCCAGCTCCAGCGCCCAGTGGCTCGTAAACTTCGCTAAACGTGCGCTTTCGCTTTTCTAATTTTCGGTACCATTCATTCTTTCGTCATGGTCAGATATATAAATGAGAGAATTTTTTCGAATCCAATATTGAAAGTTGTCCAACGGAAAGACGCCACGACTGTTAGAATTTTGCATTTGAATAACTACACTTTCTGGTGATACTTCTAATATTTTTAGCCTTTCAGAGTTGTGTAGATTAGGCATAAAATTTCCTTTAATCTCAAACTCCATGTTACTAGATAGGTTCATGATGATAATCTTCCTCCTGATTAACTTACATTTCTTATATAGTATTAAAAATACCCAACTTTTACAATTTTATCCGTATTTCAGTGTAAAAGATTTCCCTTGACATATTTTTGTTAGAATAATATATTAAGATAAAATTATTTAGCGCGTAAAAGCGTTTAAGCGATGGCTTGTGGGCTAGGAGGAAATGTATGCAGCAAGATATACCTGTTTTGAGAATGAAGTCATTTGAAGCTTTAATTATTATTATTATATTACTCGTTTTTATTAGCTATTCCATGATTAGCCTTGGAGTTGTGCCCCATATTCCAATAACCCTATCCATTATTGGGTTAATAGCATATGGACTTGTAAAAAAAGTGTCTATCAAAGATTTAGAAAAAGGTATGACAAACGGTGTGCAATCAGGTATAGGGGCCGTCTTTATATTTTTCTTTATTGGAATGTTGATAAGTAGTTGGATTGCGGGCGGAACGATACCGACCTTTATTTATGCTGCCCTCAGCTTGGATAGCAGTCAATATTTTTATACAATCGTATTTTTGGTAACCTCAATTATTGGACTATTTATTGGCAGCTCGTTGACAACGGCGGCGACTTTAGGAGTTACATTTATAAGCGTAGCAACTGCATTAGATTTATCTTTGGCGATAACAGCAGGTGCAGTTGTTTCTGGTGCCTTTTTCGGGGATAAATTATCACCATTATCGGATACAACGACCCTTAGTTCGATGGTTGTAGGTGTTGATCTTTTTGAACATATTAAAAATATGCTGTGGACCACCGTTCCTGCGTTTATCATATCTCTTGTTTTATTTATATTTTTGTCACCGGGGAAACAAATATCAAATATCGACAAGATGGACGAACTGAAAGAAATGCTATTGGAGTTGAATTTCGTTCATTGGTATTCAGTTATTCCATTTATATTGCTTGCTGTCTTATCCATGAAAAAAGTATCCGCCATTGTGACTCTTGGAACTAGTACTTTATCAGCACTTATATTAACTCCATTTGTGCAGACGAATTTTCCTTTAGAAAAGATATTGTCTCTTTTATACTTTGGCTTCAAGTCTGAAACCGGAAATGCAGAGATCGATTCTCTTTTAACAAGAGGTGGGATGGAGAGTATGATGTTTTCGATATCTTTAGTTTTATTAGCCCTTTCAATGGGGGGGCTACTATTAAAACTGGGTATTATATCAGCACTATTAGATGGTATTAAAAAGTACTTAATTAAACCTTCTATTTTAATTTTCTCGACAGCCCTTTCTTCAATCGGGGTGAATTTTTTGATGGGGGAGCAATACCTTTCTATCCTATTGCCAGGAAACACATTTGCTCAATCCTATAAAGAAATCAATCTTCATCCTAAGAATTTGTCCCGGGTATTAGAGGATGCGGGAACTGTTGTTAATCCTCTAGTCCCATGGAGCGTCTGTGGAATTTTTTTAACAAGGGTCTTAGGAGTTCCTACAATTGAGTACTCTATATTTGCGTTTTTCTGTCTTTTATCACCTGTTTTAACGATTATTGCTGGTATTACTGGTATATCAATATCAAAACTTAAAAAATAATAAAATATGTTAAAAAGTATTGTGAAATAATTGTGTCGGGATTAGAATAATAGAAACAATAAATAGAGAGAAGGATCACTTTGTGGATTGTAGCGGCATTTATAACTATGATTTGCTTTGGGCTTAATAACATTATTTTTAAATGGAGTACAGGAAAGGGATATTCTAAGGTCCATATTCAGTTCTTCTTTTATTTTGTGGCGTTTTTGTTATCGCTAGGCTATGGGATGATCGTCGGAATGGCCCAATTTAACTTATTGACCATTGGTCTTGGTGCATTGATAGGGATTTTAAATGCAAATGGGAATATTCAAATGTCAAAAGCATTTGAAAAAGGTCCGGCAAGCTTAACGTCCCCTTTGATTGGAACGAATGCATTATTTCCAATTCTAAGTGCGGCTCTTATTTTCCATGAACATATTACGCCGATGCAATGGGTCGGCATTGTATTGATGCTTGGTTCTGCCATTGTTATTCAATATTCACCAAAGGCAGGCGGGAATATTCAATATTCATCATGGATTATACGAATCATCTTGGCTATTTTTTCGTTTGGTGCCCTTGGAATTCTGATGAAAACGTCATCCTATTTGCACTTTGACTCTTTAAATACTTTAATCTCCATGTATGGGGGAGGAAGTATCTATCTCGCAATTAATAGTTTAGTAGGGAAAGAGAAATGGATACTGCGGGAGGCTAATACCGGGGCACTTGTTGGTTTAATAAGTGTGATTGGTTATAGCAGCTATTTCTTCGCGTTAAATACTGGAACTGCGAGCATTGTCTTTCCAATTGTTAGTCTAAACTGTTTGATTGTAGTCCTTGGCGGCTGTTGGGTCTTTAAGGAAAAACTAAAAAAATATCAATTATTTGGTGTTGTTGCGGCAGTACTTGGAATTGTGTTTACGAAAATTTAACTTTATTAAGAGAAGTCATAGTAAAAAGACTAACAATAAAGGAATCGAAAACTCCTTTTAGTTAGTCTTTTTTTGCTAAAATAGAGGTAGAGCAAATGAGGTGAATAATAATGCAATTTCGAAAAAATCTTCAACAAATCATCGAACATATTCAAACTGATGAACAGTATTCAAATAATATCGTAAACTGGCATACAATTCCGGAACGGGAGGCACAAACAGTTCCTTTTCCTGTTTCAATAGATTCTCGGCTTAAAGAAGCTTTGCAATCAAGAGGCGTTAAAGAGCTTTATACTCACCAATGGCAAGCCATTGATATTACTAGAAAAAGAGAAAATTTTGTGGCGGTTACGCCGACAGCATCAGGAAAGACGCTTTGCTACAATCTGCCGGTACTGCAGCAAATAATAGATGATCCGAGCAGCAGAGCATTATACATTTTTCCTACAAAAGCACTTGCCCAAGATCAGAAAAGTGAATTAAATGAATTGATCGAGGCACTTGGGATTAACATTAATAGCTATACATACGATGGGGATACACCTTCGAATATTCGGCAAAAAGTCCGCCAAGCCGGGCATATTGTCATTACAAATCCCGATATGCTTCACTCTGCGATCTTGCCGCATCATACGAAATGGGTCGCATTATTTGAAAATCTTAAATTTATCGTAATCGATGAACTTCATATATATCGTGGTGTGTTTGGAAGCCATGTGGCTAATGTCATCAGACGTTTAAAGCGGATTTGTGCATTTTATGGAAGCAATCCAATCTTTATCTGTACTTCTGCTACGATTGCAAATCCGAAAGAACTGGCGGAGAGATTAACCGGTGAAATAGTGACTCTTATTGATAAAAACGGGGCGCCAGCAGGCAAGAAGCACTTTGTTTTTTATAATCCACCCGTTGTTAACAAACCATTAAACATTAGAAGAAGTGCAACATTAGAAGTCAGAAAGATTGCAAGTGAATTTTTGAAAAATAAAATACAGACCATCGTTTTTGCACGGAGCCGAGTCCGTGTTGAGATTCTCTTAACTTATTTACAAGGGCTTGTCCAAAAGGAGTTAGGACCGAAGTCAATCCGTGGCTATAGGGGAGGCTACCTTCCTAAACAACGGCGTGAAATCGAACATGGTCTCCGAAATGGTGATATTTACGGTGTAGTTAGTACAAATGCGCTTGAATTAGGCGTTGATATTGGTCAACTTCAAGTTTGTATCATGACTGGCTATCCTGGGACAATTGCCAGTGCCTGGCAGCAGGCAGGTCGAGCTGGTCGGAGACAGGGTGAAGCGCTAATTTTTATGGTTGCATCCCAGGCACCGCTTGATCAATATGTTATCGGGCATCCAGATTACTTTTTTAACCGTAGCCCGGAAACAGCACAGATTAACCCTGATAATCTAATCATTTTAGTCGATCATTTAAAATGTGCGGCTTATGAGCTTCCATTTAAGAAAGGGGACACTTTTGACGGAGTAGAACTTGAAGATATCCTCGAATTTTTAACGGAAGAACAAGTTCTCCATTTTAATAATGGAAAGTGGTTTTGGATGAATCAATCATTTCCAGCTCATAATATCAGCCTCCGCTCAGCATCTCAGGAAAATGTTGTCATTATTGATCAATCCGATGTAGCCCATGTAAAGGTCATCGGTGAAATGGACCGCTTTAGCGCCATGACTTTATTACATGACGAAGCGATCTATTTGCATGAAGGTGTTCAGTTCCAGGTTGAAAAACTAGACTGGGAGGAAAAGAAAGCCTTCGTCAGAGAAGTTGATGTTGATTATTATACAGATGCTAATTTAGCTGTACAATTACGGGTGTTAGAGGTTGATAAAGAGCGGGAAACAGAGTTTGCCTCTGTATCGTATGGGGAAGTCACGGTCCAAGCAATGGCGACCGTTTTTAAAAAGATTAAGTTTGACACGCATGAAAACATTGGCTCGGGGCCCATCCATCTTCCTGAAGAGGAGCTTCATACAAATGCCGCATGGATCAGTTTAAATGAAGGCATTAAAAATAAATTGACTGATAAGAAACTGGAAGAAGGGCTTATTGGGATCGCCAATTTATTGCGGCATGTAGCCCCATTACATGTTATGTGTGATCCTTCTGACCTCCATGTTGTACCGCAGGTGAAGGCCGTACATTCCGAAAAACCGACCATTTTCCTGTATGACCGCTACCCTGGCGGTGTAGGATTAAGTGAAAAAGTTTACGAGATTATGGAGGAATTGCTTGCTGAAGCAGAGCAAATTATCAGTCATTGTGGGTGTGAATCAGGTTGTCCATCCTGTGTGGGAATGGAAGCGACTGGAGAAGACGGAAAACAATTGTCATTAAAGCTTATTGAATTGTTTCGTGATGGACAGAAGAGAATGCTCCTATAATTCACTTTTGAATTATAGGAGTTCCTTTCTAGAAAATACTTAGCTAAGGTAAATTTGGTGACGGATTAGCGATGACTTTACGATTTCAATAGGTTATAAGTGGGGTAACTCTTAAGTGGCAAAATTTATTCCTCAGTTAAATCATCTGAATGGGTAGGTGAAGTTCTGTCTCTGCAATCTAAACATTCGCTCCTGTTTCTTTCGATAACAGATAATACTTCACCACAATTAATACAGCAATCATGATCCATTGATACTACCTCCTCTAATATATTGTAACCGTTTACAATACCCGGTTTCACTTAACCCCCACATTCCGAATTTAGAGGTTATTATTATTTTACACAATAAACTGAAAATTATCAATAAAAAAATTATTAAAAACTATCATTTTTTGTCTAGAACAATCTAATTTTTGTCGATATGTTATAATTCTAGTGAGATTGATAGAGTAAAAGCAGGGTGAACAACAATGACATTAAAAAACAAGCTGAATCGCTTTAAAAAACATATGGTTAACATAGAAGAGGATCATAAAGCTGCTAATATTGATAGCCTTTCTGAAATGAAGATAGTAGAGACAATAGACATTCCTCATAGGGAAAAATGGACTGAGTTCCAAGCAAAACCTTTTTATTTTGACAATCAATATTCTATCATCCGTGAAGTTTCTTACCCACTGGATTATCTCCATGGTTTCCATCGTTTTAATGAACTTTATGATGTTGTTGATCTTTGGGGGAAAAAGGCTGTTGAACATCCATTATCATTTTCAAAGGAAGAGCCTTCAAGAATGGTGTTTTTTGACACGGAGACGACGGGACTTGGCGGTGGGGTTGGAAATACTATATTCCTTATTGGTTATGCCCAAGTATTTTCTGATTATGTTGTTGTAAAGCAGCATTTTTTACCGAGCCCAAGCAACGAGGTTGCTTTGTATCAAGGGTTTTTAACTGATATTGGTGATTATCAGTCGATGAAATTAACAACCTATAATGGCAAGGCTTTTGATTGGCCTCAGATCAAAACAAGGCATACCCTATTACGGGATACCGTTCCCAAATTACCGGCTTTTGGTCATTTTGATTTGCTTCATGCGGCAAGGCGCCTTTGGAAAAATAATCTTCCATCTGTCCGGTTGTCGATAGTAGAAAAAGAAATATTAAATATTAAGCGTGATCACGATGTTCCTGGGTATTTGGCACCTATGCTTTATTTTGACTTTTTAAAGGACCATAATCCAAAAGGACTTGAAGGTGTATTTATCCATAATGAGATTGATGTTTTATCTTTAATAACGTTATATATTCATATTGCAAAAAAACTATTAATTATACCGACTATTCACACAAGCATGGAGGAAAAGTATGAAATTGCTCGCTGGTATGAAGCGGTAGGACAAATAAACCTTGCAATCAGCCTGTATGAAAACCTTGCGTACAGTCCAAATCAGGTGGCAAATAATGCAGCGAAAGCCTTGGGCGGGCTTTATAAAAAGCAAAAGCGATATGAGAAAGCTTCGCAAATTTGGACAAGATTAATAGAAAGCAATTCTGCAGTTGATGTCGAAATTGCTACTGAACTTTCTAAATTGTATGAACACCAACACAAGGATTATGAAAAAGCGTTATATTATGCAACAATGAGCTATAATGCTTGGAAAAATAAAAAGAGAATTATACGAACTACGGCACGACAGGAAAAAACAGCATTTTTAAAAAGGATTGAAAGACTGCAAGAAAAAATAAATTCATAAAAATAGGTATTTCAATTAGTACATGTACCCTTTCGATTTCATAGGTTATTAGTGAACCTGATAAAAAGAAAGGAGATTGGAAGATATGCAATGTGGACCTAAAGTATTATGCCCAATTATACACCCAACGAAATGTTGCGATGTTCATAATTTGGAGGTGTTCCAAGTACCTCATATTCATCCAACACACACAACATTCCATAACCACAAGTTATTTGAACATGTACACACGTGCCCGCACACAGTTTCTCAAGTTTGCGATGTTGCTCAACAGCATTTCGATTGCTGTTCAGGACCTATGGGAGGTGTGGGAGTAGGACCTGGTTTTGCTGATGGCTTTGCTGATGGCTTTGCACCAGGCGTGGCACCTGGCTTTGCGCCAGGCATGGCACCTGGTTTTGCACCAGGCGTGGCACCTGGCTTTGCACCAGGCGTGGCACCTGGCTTTGCACCAGGCATGGCACCTGGCTTTGCACCAGGCATGGTACCAGGACCGGGCATGGGTATGGCACCAGAAATGATGTTAGCTCCTCGCTTAAATCCATTTTTTAGACCGTAAGTAGTATAATAAAAAGGAATTGGTCGTAGTATTAGACCGATTCCTCTTTATTTGCAAAAAGTCAAAGGTAGGTTTTGCGTTTGAGTATTTATACTGTTACAGGCTACAAGCCCCATGAAATAGGAATATTTAATGATATCCGGCACCCTGGAGTAGAATATATTAAAAAAGCATTAAAAAAGAACATCATTCAATTAATAGAAAATGAAGCACTGGAATGGGTCCTTGTCAGCGGTCAACTTGGTGTAGAGCTCTGGGCGGCAGAGGTTACGATAGAGTTGCAGGAAGATTTTCCTGATTTAAAACTAGCAATTATCACTCCGTTTTTAGAACAGGAAGCAAACTGGAAAGAGGAAAAGCAGGAATATTATCAATTTATCCTTGCCCAAGCAGATTTTGTTGATAGTTTAACAAAGAGACCGTATGAGAACCCATCACAGTTTCGAATGAAAAACCAATTTTTTATTAATAAAAGCAATGGGTTATTAATATTATATGATGAAGATACGCTGGGGTCACCGAAATATATTCTTGAAATAGCAAGGAAGAAACAAGAGAAAGACGAAACTTTTCATATTAAATCAATTACACCGTATGATATACAGGTTTTAGCGGAAGAAGAACAGATGGAAGATGGAGAATATTGGTGATGCTAGTGACAACAGTCCCATTGACATTTTACACATATTTTGAAAAAATAGAAGAAAATAATATAGTAGGGGTATAATATAGAGGTGAATATTCATGCTTTCAGATAAAGTAAAATTAACGGCTAAAGAAATATTAGAAAAAGATTTTAAAAGTGGTATTAAAGGATATAACAAGGATGAAGTCGACCAATTCCTTGATTTAATAATTAAAGATTATGAAGTCTTTCATCAGGAGATCGAAACCCTTCAACAAGAGAATCTCCGATTAAAAAAGCAGCTTGAGGAAAATCATAGAAAAGGTACAACTCCGCCAGCTAGCAGTGTTGGTACCGGCAATACAAATTATGATATTTTAAAACGTCTATCGAATTTAGAGAAGCATGTTTTCGGTAGTAAATTATTTGATTAAAAGTACATATGAAAATGTGAAAAAGCTCTTTCTAAAAGACTGATGTTAGAGGGGGCTTTTTTTAGGAGCAAATACGATGAGTAAAATAACGTTAATAGCAACAGCAGCCATGGGAATTGAAGCACTAGTAGCAAAGGAAGTAAGAGATTTAGGATATGAAAATGTTACCGTTGATAATGGGAAAGTGACAATTGAAGCTGATGAATCAGCGATTTGCCGCACGAATCTTTGGCTTAGAACAGCAGACCGCATCAAATTAAAAGTGGGCGAGTTTAAAGCAACTACGTTTGATGAGCTGTTCGAAAAAACTAAAGCATTACCTTGGGGGGATATTCTGCCCGAAAATGGAGAATTTCCGGTTATTGGGAAATCGCATAAATCTAAACTTTTTAGTATTTCCGATTGTCAAGCGATCGTTAAAAAAGCAGTGGTTGAAAATTTAAAAGATCACTATAAGCGTACGACCTGGTTTGAGGAAAATGGGCCATTATTTCGTATAGAGGTTGCTTTATTAAAAGATATAGCAACATTAACAATTGATACGAGTGGGGTAGGATTGCATAAACGTGGATACCGTGCAGAACAGGGGATTGCGCCCCTTAAAGAGACATTGGCAGCCACCCTCGTCCTGTTAACCAACTGGCATCCAGATCGTCCGTTTGTGGACCCTTTCTGTGGTTCCGGAACAATCCCAATAGAAGCAGCGCTCATTGGTCAAAATATTGCACCGGGTTTTAACCGTGAATTTGTCTCACAGAATTGGCACTGGATTCGTCAGGAAGATTGGGATAAAGCCTTCGAAGAAGCGGAGGATTTAGCCAAATATGATCAAGCTCTAGATATTTCCGGCTCAGATATTGATCACAGAATGATTGAAATCGCAAAAGGGAATGCTCTAGAAGCGGGTTTTGGTGATATTATTAATTTTAAACAAATGCAAGTTAAAGATTTCACAACAAAGAAAGAGTACGGGGTCATCGTTGGCAACCCTCCGTATGGAGAACGGCTTGGGGAAAAAGAAGAAGTGGAACACATGTACAGAGAAATGGGAAAAGCTTTTGAGCCATATGATACCTGGTCCGTCTACATGTTAACCTCGCATCCGGATTTTGAAAAATTATACGGAAAAGATGCAACAAAGAAAAGAAAGCTATTTAATGGCTTTATTCAAACAAATTATTATCAATATTGGGGCAAGCGCCCACAAAAGAAATGATCAAATTAAAATGACCAAATCAACCGCGATTTGGTCATTCGTCATCTTAACATATTTACGTAAGTGTAAGCCAAGAAGGAAAAAAACATTGTGAAAACTGCCATCCCAGCGATTGTTATTGCAATATCTTTTCCAATAAGAACGAGTATCTCCATTATAATTGAACCTCCAATAGTTATGTTAGAAAAAGTATTTACATTTAATAACAATTTTATGCTAGATTGTTCTTCCTAGCATAAAAGGGTATTTGGAGAAAGACATGCTCATAATGGAAATGATATAGTAACAAAGAAGTCATTGTTAACGGAGGAAATATTTTGAAGTCAATTGAACGTATTCCATTTGCCTTTTCCAAAACAGAAAATTTTTATCAAAAACTAAGTGATTGGATTGGCGATGTTTTCTATGAGATTCTGCCAGATGCAGGATTTGAAATTCGTGATGAGCAAGTTTTTATGGCCTTTCAACTTGAACGTGCTTTTAAAGAGAAAAAAGTGATGTTTGCGGAGGCTGGGGTAGGTACTGGGAAAACGCTTGTGTATCTGCTTTACGCCATATGCTATGCACGTTATACTGGAAAACCCGCCATCATTGCTTGCGCTGATGAAACATTAATTGAACAGCTTGTAAAAGAAGAGGGAGATATCAAAAAGCTTGAAAAGCACTTGGGTTTATCTATAGATGTGAGGTTAGCTAAATCTCCTGATCAGTATTTGTGCCTTCAAAAATTGGATGGAGCCCTGTTAAATGATTCAGATGGAATGTATGATCGAATCCATCAATCCCTTCCGTCCTTTGTGTTTGATACTAAAGGAATGAAATCTTTTTACCACTATGGCGATCGAAAGGACTATGCTCACTTAAACGATAATGAGTGGGAACAGGTGGCTTGGGATCCATTCAAAGATTGTTTCGCCTGTGAAAGCCGTCACCGTTGTGGGCAAACATTATCAAGAGATTATTATCGAAAAACGACTGACATCATTGTTTGTTCCCATGATTTTTATATGGAACATATATGGACCCATGATTCAAGAAAACGGGAAGGACAGCTGCCGTTACTACCGGAAAGCAGTTCCGTTATTTTTGATGAAGGGCATCTTTTGGAATTTGCTGCTCAAAAAGCTTTAACCTACAGATTGAAAGAAAATATCATGGAAGATATTTTAACTAGATTACTTGAAAATGATGTTCGCGAACAATTTGCTTTACTAATTGAAGCTACGATTGATCAAAGTGTCGTATTTTTTGAAGAATTACGTAAAAGTATTATTAGTATAGAAGGTTCAATTCGAAAAGAAATTATTTTTACAGATAAGCTTGAAAAAGAAGCACGGTCTTTAAAAAATCTCCTGGCAAATTTAGCTGATGAACTTGTTTTTGAAAGTGAAACCTATACGATTGATCATTATTTATTACATATTGTAGATGAACATATTGAAAGAGCAGAATATGCCTTACATTTATTCCTAAATTCAGCTCATGGCATTGCCTGGGTGCAGGAGGAGCATTATCATCTTACACTTGTGATTATGCCAAGGGCTGTAAAAGAAACGTTAAAGGAAAACTTATTTTCGAAAAAGCAGCCCTATATTTTTTCATCTGCGACTCTTTCGGAAAATGAAAGTTTTCAATATATGGCGGATAGTTTAGGGATTGAGGAATATCTTTCTTTTTCAGTAGACTCTCCATTTGATTATGACAATCAAATGAAGATTTATGTTCCAAATAATGAGGAAAAGCTTTCACATGATGAAAAGTGCCAGTTGACGATTCATCAAATTAATCAGACCGGTGGTCGAGCCATCGTCCTTTTTAATTCAAAGGAAGATTTGCAAGGATTTAAAAAATACCTATCTAATATTAAGGTGGAATGGCCGGTATTACTTGAAGGAGATCAAGAAATAAGTGACCTTGTCTCTAAATTTCAAAACGATGAAACAGCTGTCCTTTGTTCAGTCCATTTATGGGAAGGACTTGATATCCCTGGTCCCTCACTTAAAAATGTAATCATTTGGTCCTTGCCATTTCCACCGAATGATCCAGTATTCGATTCAAAACGAAAAACGGTTGAAGATCCCTTTTGGGATATGGACATCCCCTATATGCTTTTGCGTTTAAGACAGGGTGTCGGCCGTTTGATTAGGACACATCATGACAGTGGAATGGTAACAATCTTTATGCCATTAAGGGATCAAAAGGTTGTAGAACAAGTACTAGGAGTATTACCTACAAATGTAGAATATATATAGTTGAATAAAGTAAGGGGGATTGTTAATGGAACAATCAATTCAAAAAGTGGAATCCGAGTTTTTAGAATATGTAAAAAAAATGTCTGCCTATAATGAAGCCTTGTCGTTAATTTTCTGGGATATGAGAACAGGGGCGCCAAAAAAAGGAATCGAGCAGCGGTCAGAAGTCGTCGGGATGATTTCGCAGGAAGTATTTCAAATGTCTGTATCCGAAGAAATGAAGAATTACATTGATACCTTAGAGAAAGTGAAAGACCTTTCTGAAATAACGAAAAAAACGGTGGAAGAGTGCAAAAAGGATTATGAGCACAACACGAAAATTCCAAAAGAGGAATATAAGGAATATGTCATTCTTCAATCAAAAGCTGAATCAGTATGGGAGGAAGCAAAGGAAAAAGCAGATTTTGAAATGTTTCGCCCTTATTTAGAAAAGCTGGTTGAATTTAATAAGAAATTTATTGGTTACTGGGGACCACCTAAGGAGGGTGGAAATAAATACGATATATTATTGGATCAGTATGAACCTGGTGTAACTGTGGCAATTTTAGATGAGACCTTCGGCAAACTACGAGAGAAAATTGTACCGCTTGTACGGAAAATTTCAGAATCACAAGATCAGCCAAAGACGGACTTTTTATTTAAGACATTTCCTAAAGTGGAACAAAAAGCTTTCAGTATAGACGTCTTGAAGCAGATGGGGTATGACTTTGAAGCGGGGCGGCTTGATGAAACTGTTCACCCTTTTGAAATTACCTTAAATCCAGGTGACGTGAGAGTGACAACAAAATATGTTGAAAATGATTTTAGAGTTGCTGTTTTCGGAACCATTCATGAAGGTGGCCATGCCCTATATGAGCAAAATATATCTAAAGATCTAATTGGGACACCATTATGCGAAGGGACATCGATGGGAATTCATGAATCTCAATCGTTGTTCTGGGAAAATTATATTGCCAGGGACTATAATTTCTGGGTTTACTTCTATGAAAAATTAAAAGCTTATTCAAATGGACAATTTGACAATGTTGCTATTGATGATTTTTACAAAGGAATCAATGAGTCAAAACCATCATTAATAAGAATTGAAGCAGATGAACTGACTTATCCGCTCCATGTCATGGTTCGTTATGAAATTGAAAAGGGCTTATTTAATGATGAAATAGAGGTAAAGGATTTACCGGTGATCTGGAATCAAAAGATGGAAGAATATCTTGGGGTTACTCCTAAACATGATGGGGAAGGGGTCTTACAGGACGTTCATTGGGCCGGTGGAAGCTTCGGCTATTTTCCATCCTATGCACTAGGTTATATATATGCAGCGCAATTTAGAGCAGCCCTGTTAAAAGATTTACCAAACTTAGGTGATCTGTTGAAGGCTGGAAATCTAGTACTGATAAAAGAATGGTTAGCAGAAAATATACATCAGTACGGAAAAATAAAAAAACCTTTAGAAATTGTCAAGGATGTAACAGGTGAGGGATTAAATCCTAATTATTTAATACAATACCTTGAAGAAAAATACACAAAAATATATGATCTTTAAAAAAATGATCCCCTTGTACTATAACAAGGGGATTGTAATTTTTGATAGAATATTATATAATTTTCCATAATTGTCCAGTGATTGTACCCTAGACTTTTGCTGTTTTTATTGACGTCCAATTACGTTAGTGAAACCAGGAGATCCTGGAGGTGCGTTTTGGATCATATCAATAAATGGAATGGTGTAAGCGAATAGGATTAGTGTAAATGTAACTGCGATCCATACTTTAAAATTATCAAAGATAGCAGGAACTTTTTCAGCTTTTTCGTGTACTTCTCCGATAGGGAATTCTTCTTCACCTTTAGGTGCAAAGAATGCTAAGTTAATAAAGATTACGACCATTAATAAAGCACCTAGGAAAAGAATAGTACCACCTACAGCTTGAGCAATTTGGTAAGGAATCCAAGCTAGGGAATCTTCGTTACCAGCATATGTTGAGAACGCTGAACGACGTGGTGCTCCGAATAAGCCTGCTGCGTGCATTGATGCAGACATAAATACCATACCAATCGTCCATAACCAAGTTTGAGCTAGAGCTACTTTATTCATTTTTTCTGTCAACTTACGTCCAGTAATAGAAGGAACCATCCAGAATGTGATACCAAAGAATGTTAAAGCACAAGCTGATGCAACTGTTAAATGGAAGTGTCCAGTAATCCAGATCGTATTATGGACAACTTGGTTCATTTGGTGGGATGCGTTAACGATACCACCGGCACCACCAGGAATGAATAATAACATGCCCAGGAATGGAGCTAAGAAACGAGCATCTTTCCATGGAAGCTTTTTCCACCAACCAAAAATACCTGTTGCTCCTAATTCGCGACCGCGTAATTCAAATGTTGCGAATAAAGAGAATGCAGTCATTAATGAAGGTATAACTACTAAATATGTTAATACTACTTGTAAGTATTTCCAGAATGGATCAATACCTGGCTCTAATAATTGATGGTGGAATCCAACTGGCATTGAGAATAACAAGAATAATACAAATGAGAGACGTGCTAAAGAGTCACTAAAGATTTTACCGCCAATAATTTTAGGAATAATTACGTACCATGCCATATATGCCGGCATTAACCAGAAATAAACTAATGGGTGACCGAAGTACCAGAATAAAGTACGGCTAATTAAAACATCGATTGTTGGTACAAGTCCGATAGACCAAGGAATAATTTGTACTAAAACAGTTGTTGCTAAACCAAGACAAGCTACTAACCAAAGAATCAATGTTGCAACACCCATGAAGCTTAATAATGGTGTTGTTTGACCAGGATTTTCTTTTTTCCAACGTGCGTGACGGTGGAATACAACAAATCCTTCTACCCAGCTACCTACAACTACTAGTGTAAGACCGGTATAGTGTAATGGATGTGCCATTAATGGTGCGTACATTGTGTAAAGAACAGAACCCTCACCAAGCAATATGAATGTTGCAGTGATGGCAACACCGATTGTCATCATCCAGTAACCGATCCAACCAAAGCGACGTTCGCCAGCTGATAGTGTTCCACAAACTTTACTTTGTCCCGCTATGATAAAACCGATAATAAAGAAAGTAGTTAATACGAGACCTAATAAAACACCGTGAACAGTTAATACTTGATAATAATTAATTCCAGCTGGTAATGTTACCTTACCTGAACGAACTAAAGTTTGAAGTAGACCAGCGGTAGCACCCAAAAATAAAGCTACAAATGCAACGTAAAGATGCGCCATTGTAAGTTTTGCATCTCGTTTATCGATACTTGCAACACCTTTCATTATTCAACCACCTCCACAGTTGCGAACATTAAGTGATGTCCTAAACCACAATATTCATTACATACGATTGTGTATTTACCAGGTTTATTAAAAGTTGTTTCAACTGTGTTAATATAGCCGGGTTCAAGCATCATGTTTGCGTTTGTACCAGCTACTTCAAAACCATGGATTACATCCTTCGTAGTACCAATAAAGTTTATTTTAGATCCAACAGGAACTTGAATTACCTTTTCAGGACCTACGTCATAGTTAAATGCTGAAGCAACTATAACTAATTCATAATCTTTTTCTCCAACCTGCTTTAGACCGGGTTGATCAAATGGAGCAGTTGTATCAAGTTTAGTAGGGTCGACCGTTACAAGACAGCTTGGTGGTTGATTACCCATGTAGAATGCACTAACTCCAATTGTGACTGTGAATGCGAGTAATGATATAATACCAAATAGCAACCAAATCTTTTCATACTTATGAATGTGCATGGATTCTGAAACTCCTTTCAAATTGTGTGATTAACGTTGTAAGAATAGATTAAAAACACCAAGCCAAGTACCAACAAGAATAAGTCCAAGTATTCCTACAGATAGTAGGGTTCCTTTTAAAGAATTGCTATCTTCTACCTCAGTTTTACGATGTAGCTCTGGTTTCGCCATAGAATCACTTCCCTTCGATTGATCTTAAGTTTTAAAACATTTTAGTGTAAAAAGTGAACCTTCTGTATGCTTTTATATTACAAAAGAAATAAATCGAATCCATCACATTTTTTTACTTTTCACAAAATGTTCATAAGTAGTATAATTACTATTGAAATAGTGAAAATTACTTTAACCTTGATGCATAAGGGTTTTTGTTTTGAAAAATGTGAACATAATGTGAAGACAGTGTTCAAAAATGTTCATTCCATAGTTGGAAAATATCATTTGCTTTTGGATTTTATTTAGAGAAAATGTTATTCTTTGGAAGAAACATGCATCAAAATAATAAAATTAAAAAACATCTAGGGGGTCATGGTTATGAATCGTTTACAGGAAGTTCTTTCCCATAATGAACAATTTGTGAACAACAAAGAGTATGAACAGTTTAAAACAACTAAATATCCAGATAAGAATATGGTTATTTTGACTTGTATGGATACGAGGTTGACTGACTTATTGCCGAAAGCAATGAATGTGGGTCATGGGGATGCGAAAATTATTAAAAACGCCGGGGCTCTTGTCTCTCACCCATTCGGAAGTATTATGAGAAGTATTCTCGTTGCTGTTTATTCATTAAACGCTAAGGAAGTTTTCGTAGTAGCACATCATGATTGTGGGATGACAGGATTGTCCGCAAATCAAATTTTGGACAAGTCCATATTAAGCGGTATTTCGAGAGAGAAAATTGACATTCTACGTCATGCAGGTATTGACATTGATAATTGGCTCAAAGGTTTTACTAATGGTGCGGAAAGTGTTGAAGAATCTGTATACAGTATAAGGAATCACCCGCTTTTTCCAAAGGATGTTCCAGTACATGGGTTAATTATTGATCCAGAAACAGGCAAATTAGATGTCATTGTTGATGGAAATGAACATATTGAGAAATCGAATAAAGATGATTTGAGACATTCTATCTAATAGAATGTCTTTTTTTAGCCATATTAAAAATTAAAGGAAAAATAGATATTTTAGAAAAACATAAACCATTAGTTTTAGATGGAGAAATAGCTATATTAGAATCGCGATTTTGTGCTGAATTTGAAAAAATTCAAATCAGAGGCAGAACAAAAATTGAAAAAAAATAAACCGATTCGCTAGTGAAACACCTGCCCATTATATGATAAAGGTTCAGTCGAAGCGCTCGTCGCTAAACGGGCGCTTCCGCTTTTCTATTTCGTTTCCAGCATTAGGATAATATGAATTTCGCCTTTTCCTTCAATTGCCACAGGTACGCGAAAAGCACGATCAAATCCATATAATTTGGAGGAACCAACCATTACCGTTGGAGGAGTAATATCTATATCCACTCCATGTGAGGCCACGATTGTGCAAAGCTTACCTGCAAGCATATTTCCAAGCTCACCTGTGAATGATTGAAGCATTTCACCTTCTAAAGGCATGCCGAACATTGCTTCCCCAATAGCCCCGAATGTCTTGGCTGCGCTTTCTAAAACCAACCGACCTCTTACATGACCAACCATCCCTATTAAAACTCCAATCTCGGTTTGTTCCAACGGTGCTGTCATAAGTGAAGGTTGTCCGACTACAAGTGGCATTGGGATTACACTTTTAACCGATTCCAACGTTCCGTTTAATATATGAGTAATATTCCCGCTTAAAGACAGTTTACCCACCCCCCTATATTTCTTTTTATGTAAAATAGAATAGGTACATGATACCATAAAAATGATTATCGTAAATTAGGAATCTTCCATATTCATAAATTTTATATTAATTTTGCAATAATTTACAATGTAATGAAGGGTAGAATCGGTTATAATAAAACTGCACAACAAACCTTCAAAACGTCGGTTTTCTAAATGAATTCCGCTTTTTCAACCTCTCTAATTCAGGGAGGTTTTTTTTCGCACTGATAAGTAAAATTTTCTAATGACTAAAATATTATTAATTGGAAAATATAACAGTAAATGGATAAAGAGAAGAGGGAACTTATGGCTAGTATTGTATCTGTAGGTCTTTGTACACCTCCCTATCGGATCTCACAGGAAAAAACAGTCGAATTTGCAAGAGAGTTGTTTCAGGATTCCTTTCATGAAATCGAGCGCTTGTTGAAGGTGTTTGAAAACGGTCAAATAAAGGAACGTTATTTTTCTGTTCCGTTGGAATGGTTTAGCAAGGACCATAGCTTCGCTGAAAAGAATGAAATCTTTATTGAAAAAGCCGTTGAGTTTGGCATTTCAGCGATTAAAGAATGTTTGCATAACCCAACCTATTTACAGAAACCAATTCCATTTGAGGACATAGATGCTATTTTTTACATAACGTCCAGTGGTCTAGCAACACCGAGTATTGATGCGAAAATTATGAATCAATTGTTGTTTAGGAAGTCTTGTAAACGAATCCCGATTTGGGGGTTGGGGTGTGCTGGAGGAGCATCAGGTCTTTCAAGGGCTTTTGAATATTGTAAGGCATTTCCGAAAGCAAAAGTTCTCGTATTAAGTGTTGAGCTTTGCAGTCTAACTTTTCAAAAAGATGATCATTCCAAAAGTAATTTGGTTGGGACCTCCCTTTTTGCTGATGGTGTTGCTTGTGCCTTAATAACGGGTTCAGAAGCTGATCTTTCACTTAAAGATTCAAGTATAGCTTTACCTAGGATTTTAGCAACACAATCCATGCTGATGTCCGATTCAGAGGATGTCATGGGTTGGAGCATTAGAAAGGAAGGATTTTTTGTTATTTTTTCAAAAGATATTCCGACGATCATTCGGACATGGGTAAAATCAAACGTTCAAAACTTTTTGGACGAGCAAGAACTGACAATTCAGGATATCGAACATTTTGTTGCTCACCCTGGAGGTAAAAAGGTTTTAGAGGCCTATGTTGAAACCTTGGGAATGGGTCAAGAAAAAATAAACAATTCACTTGAGATTTTAACGAATTATGGGAATATGTCATCGGCAACAATTTTATATGTCTTGAAGAAATTTCTTGAAAATAGCTCTAAAAAAGGCGACTTAGGACTGGCAGCAGCTGTCGGACCGGGCTTTAGCTCTGAATTATTACTATTACGTTGGGAATAGAGGGAATACTATGTTTTTTTCGCTTTTCATATCCTTAGTCATATTACAAAGATTAGCGGAGCTTGGGATTGCCAGAAAGAATGAAAAATGGATGAAAGCCAATGGTGGTTTTGAAGTTGGCGGGGAACATTACAAGTATATTGTGATCGTCCACATTCTGTTTTTTATGTCATTAATGATGGAAGTATCGTTTTTTAATAAAGCAACTTCATCACAATGGATCGTTTTTTTATTTTTTTTCACTTTAGCTCAGGGCCTTAGAGTGTGGAGCCTTTTATCCTTAGGAAAGTTTTGGAATACAAAAATCATTATCATGCCTAATGTCAATATTATTTCAACTGGACCATATAAATTTATCCGCCATCCCAATTATTTAGTGGTGGTAGTTGAACTATTGGTTATACCTTTGATGTTTAATGCGTTTTTAACAGCCATCATTTTTACCCTTCTAAACATGGTTGTCTTAAGCATACGCATACCAATCGAGGAAAATGCGTTAATTAGGGAAACGAATTACAAAGCAGTATTTCATCAACGGGCTCGATTTGCACCTACGAGAGAGCGAACATAAAAAATTGGGCAAGGAAGAAATCGGTTACAAATTTCTTATTGAAAATGTGTCTCAATGGTATTATAATAAAGGTAACGGGTAATTGATAATAATTATCACTATCGGTATGGTAATAACTCGGGATTGGATGGTGTTGGAAAATGGTATTTGCGTTTATTTCGGTTACATTTGTTACTTATGGAACTTTAATGTATTATATCCTTCACAAAGTCGACCCACGTACACGGTCAAATTAAGCCTTTAAAGACCTAAGACCGTGTATTTTTAAACTACATAATTTTCAATGTATCTTATTGACATGAGGAATGATCGGTTGATTCCTTATGTCTTTTTTGTTTTTTCTGACAAAATTTGATACTGGATGTGAAAAACAATTGAGCAAAAGCTTAACAATTGATAACATAAAAAGGGGTTTACTTTATTTAGTTACCGCACTATATATGGGGGAAAGATTACTATTATGTTAGAAATTAATCGTTTAGCAGCACTATACTTAGAATTGCAAGAAAAAGGGGACAATGACAACGCTGAAAAAGTGAAGCAGCTTGTCGAAAAAGTAAAAAGCAAAGAATTTATGATCGCTTTCTGCGGGCACTTTTCTGCAGGAAAATCGACAATGATGAACCATTTTATGGGAAAGGAAGTTTTACCATCCAGTCCAATTCCGACAAGTGCGAACCTTGTTAAAATCAAAAAAGGAAAAAGCTATGCAAGGGTTTATTACAAAGAAGCCGATCCTGTTGAATTTCCGGCTCCATATGATTTTGAAGCAGTTAAAAACTTTGCAAAAGATGGCGAAAACATCATCTCAATTGAAATTAGTGACGATAGATTAAGCCTCCCAGAAGGTGTTGCCATTATGGATACGCCCGGAATTGATTCAACAGATGATGCCCATCGTATTTCTACTGAATCTGCTCTGCATTTAGCAGATATTGTTCTTTATGTAATGGATTACAATCATGTTCAATCAGAGCTGAATTTTTCGTTTACGAAAACATTAAAAGACCGCGAAAAACCAGTTTACCTTGTAATCAACATGATCGATAAACACAATGAGGAAGAGTTAAGCTTTGAATCGTACAAAACTAGTGTAGTAGAGTCGTTCAAAAGCTGGGGCGTCAATATCGATGGTTTATTTTTTACATCATTAAAAGACTTGAATCATCCGTTAAATGAATATAGCAAGCTCGACCAATTTTTGAAAAACCAGATTAATAATAAAGAAGAACTGTTGCTTCAAAGTGTATTAAATTCAGCAAAACCGCTGATAGAAGACCATTTGCTATATTTTGACAATGAGCATGATGACGCGCGGCAGGATTTTGAAGCCCAACTGGAGGATTTACCTGAAAATGAAAGAAAGCAGGTTCTTCAAGAGGTTACTGATTTAGAAGAAAGTCAAGCTTCATTACAATATCGAAAAAATAACCTTAAAGAGCAATATGAAGATGAAATTAAGAAAATTCTTGATAATGCTTATTTAATGCCTGCAGCAACAAGGGATTTAGCCCATTCTTTTATAGAGGCTTGTCAGCCTGATTTTAAGATTGGATTTCTTTTTTCGAAAAAGAAAACAGAAGAGGAAAGAGTATTAAGATTAAATGCTTTTTATGAGAGTTTTAAGAAGCAAGTAGAGGCACAGCTTGATTGGCATATAAAAGATTTTTCCGTTAAATTTTTCAAGCAAAATCAAATAGATAATGAGGATTTTATTAACAGTATTTTTGAAGAATTAACAGTAGGATTTAGTTCGGAGCTTTTAGAAGGGCTTGTTAAAAAGGGAGCAGGCCTAACCGGGGAATATATTTTAAATTATACAAACGATGTTTCGAATGAATTAAAACGATTATATAAAAATCGTGCATTGGAAAAATTTGAAGAGGGTAAGGACCTCATTTATTCAGTTATCGATCGTGAACTTTCCGAGGTTGAAGCAAACCTAGCGAACTACACGCAATATAAGCGCGCTGTTGATGGATTGAAAATGCTTCAACAAGAAAGAAATAGCGTAGAAATAAAATTATTGGCGCTTTTATCGGAAACATTAGAGCAGTATGTTCTTGAAGCTACTAATAACTGGTTGAAACAGTTTAAGGGAACTACGCCATCGATTGAAATTAAGCAAATGGAAATGGCGGAACATAAAGAGTTGAATGGAGCATCTATTGAGCCTACTGATCAAGTGATTGACAATGTTTTAGAAATGAACCCTGAGCAAGATCTTGTTCAATCTGTAGATAGCTTTAATGTTAAAGAACGTTTAGGAGAAACGGTTGCAAAATTAAAAACGGCGATTAGTTCATTAAACGGGATTAAAGGTATTCATACCCTTGCTAGTGATATGGCGGCAAAAGCAAATAGATTAAATGACAATCGTTTTACGATTGCATTATTTGGAGCATTTAGTGCTGGTAAATCATCGTTTGCAAATGCTTTAATCGGTGATAAGTTGCTTCCTGTTTCACCAAACCCGACTACAGCGACGATAAATAAAATATTGCCATCGAGCGCTGAACATCCGCATGGGACTGTTTTAGTTAAAATAAAAACGAAAGAGCAAATTTTTAAAGATGTTGAACAGTCATTAGCCTTGTTTCAAAAGAAATGTGCTTCCATGGAAGATGCCCTTTCAGTTATTAACTCGTTATTATACGAAGGGAATGATCCGAAGGAAAAGCCGCATTATTCGTTTTTGAAGGCTGTTCATATTGGCTATGATTTCATTGCTCCACATTTAGGGGAATTGTTAACTGTAGATTTGAAGGCATTTGAAGATTATGTTGCCAAAGAGGAAAAATCTTGTTTTGTGGAATGGATTGAGCTTTATTATGATTGTCCACTAACAGAGCAAGGAATCACATTGGTAGATACGCCAGGAGCGGACTCTATTAATGCAAGACATACAGGAGTTGCTTTTGAATATATCAAAAATGCAGATGCCATTTTGTTTGTAACCTATTATAATCATGCGTTTTCAAGAGCGGATCGAGAGTTTTTAATTCAACTTGGACGGGTGAAAGAAGCATTTGAAATGGACAAGATGTTCTTTATTGTCAATGCAGCCGATCTTGCGAAGTCTGAGGAAGAATTAAAATTGGTTGTTGATTATGTAGGTGATGAGCTTAAGAAATTTGGAATTCGCTTCCCAAGGATTTATCCGTTATCAAGTAAGATGGCGCTAGAAGAGAAATTACAAGCAAAAGAAGGGAAGTCCGTTTCAAGTGAATCTAGAATCACCGCCTTTGAACAAGCATTCTATTCGTTTATTATGAACGATTTAGTCCAAATTTCCATTCAAACGGCACACGAGGACTTAAAACGATCTGTAGCTGCGCTTCAAAATATTATTGCGACAGCTAAGGAAAGTGATGAGGTAAAGGAACAAAAACGTCAAAATGCCGAGAAAGCTAAAGGACAAATTCATGATAAACTAAAATCAAAGGAATTCAAGGTAGAAGAAAGGTCGTTAGCACAGGAAGTCGAAGAATTACTTTTCTACGTGGCCCAACGTGTCTTTTACCGCTTTAGTGATTTTTACAATGAAGCCTTTAACCCATCATCATTGCGAGATGATGGTCGGGATTTGAAAAAGGCAATCCAAAGCTGTTTGGATGAATTGCTAGTTCATATCGGTTTTGACTTGTCCCAGGAATTACGAGCTACGTCATTACGTATTGAAAACCATATTAATAAATTATTGAAAGAAGTACACCGTAGTATGGAAGGAATGATTGATGAGCTTCATCCAATTCCTTTATTACCTGTTGAAGCCCGCCATTTTGAGACAATGGATTTTGAGAATGCCCTTGAAAAAATTTCACGGGATCCTTTTAAATCTGTTTTATCCATATTTAAAAGTCCAAAATCGTTTTTTGAACAAGGTGGTAAAGGTAAATTAAAGGATGGACTCGAAGAACAGCTTAAGGAACCTGTTCATTCCTATATTGAAAAACAAACAGCTCTATTAAAAGATGTATATCATACCTATTTATTGTCGTCTCTTGAAGACGTTTTAAAAGAAATCGCTATTGAAGTTGATGACTATTTTGAAGGGTATTTTGCAGCACTGTCTGAAACAATTGATATTGAAAAACTTGAAAGCGCAAGATCAAAAATTCAATCTATTTTATAAGAAAAGCGCAAGCGCCTTGTTCATCGCCGTACAAACTGGAGGGGCTTCGACTGAGATAATGGAAACACGATGAACGAAATGAATCGATGTTGACTTATCGTAGGGAGGAGACCTGAAGTTTGCTAGGCGATAGGCGCTGGATCTAGACAATGGATACACAATCTATGAGGAGAACTAAACATGGAAAATACAGCTAATAGAGAAGATTTAAAAAACTCCGAGCGTTTTCTTAGTGCATTTAATATCATTAACAGTGAAATTGAAAAAATGGTCGATGCACGTGGTCATATTCCTTTTTATCGTCTGGTTGATATGGCGAAGAAGAAAAGTGGTTTAATTATGACCTATAAAGACGATCTAAAAGAATTATCTGAACTTAGAAATGCGATTGTCCATGGACGTCACTATCCAGCGTTTACAATTGCGGAGCCGCATCTATCAGTCGTTGAACTAGTTGAAAAGATTGCAGGCGAATTAACAAAACCAAAAACGATTATTCCGTTTTTTGAACGAAAGGTTAAAACGTTCCAGAAAACGGACCATTTAACAGCTGTTTTAAAAACTATAAAAAAACATGGTTATTCGCAATTCCCTGTTTACGATAATAACAAATTTGTAGGTCTTTTAACGAATCAGGGAATAACAATGTGGATTTCCCAGAATATCGAAAAGACTCCAATGGACAGCTGTTTAGACGCCTATCTTTCAGATGTAATGTCTTTTGAAAAAATTAAAAGAAACTATATTTTTATGAATAAAAATCAAAATATATATGATGTCCGTGAAAAGTTTTTAAATCATTTTGACATTTTTGCAACACGACTTGAAGCGGTGTTAATAACTGAAAATGGCCATTCCGATGAAGAATTACTAGGGCTGGCCACCCCGTTTGATATGGTACGAATACCGTTTTTAGCTTAATGAATGAAAAGCCAACATTTCTATGATTCCCAGAAATGTTGGCTTTTATCGTTAATTTAAATTTGATAATTTCTTATTTAAAAGAACATACAGTGCGGACATATCCTGTTCACCGAGGTCGTTTTCAATCGCATCCTTCAAAATATTGGTCAGCTGTCCACCGATCGGCAATTCCATATTGGCTCCACTTGCCATTTCTTCAGCAAGTTTCATATCCTTATGTAAAAGCTTAATTGCAAATCCAGCTTCAAATTGGTCTTTTGCTATAAAGCTATTGTAATGACGATCATAAATACGGCTTTGAGCATAGCTGTTGTTTAAAATATTAAATAAGAGGTCTAAGTCCACACCCATTCTTTTACCCAATGTTACAGCCTCGCTAACGGCCTGTGTATGAAAGGCAACCATCAAATTATTGATTAATTTAACCACAGATCCGCTTCCAATCTCTCCAATATGATAGATGTTTTTACCCATTACATTAAATAAGGGAAGGACCTTTTCGTATATTTCCTTTTTACCGCCAACCATGATGGTTAACGTTCCATCCTCTGCTCCGAAATTACCACCGCTGATTGGAGCATCTAAAAATTCGATTCCCTTTGTTTTTGCTACATCCGCAATTTTCTTATTTAAACCTGGAGCAACCGTGCTATGGTCAACTAAAATTAGTCCTTCATGGCCATTTTCGATTAAGCCATCTGCTCCGAAATAAACAGCCTCCACATCTGCAGGTAAAGGTAGACATGTTAAGATTACGTCAAGTTCCTTTGCCATTTCGGCAACTGATATTCCGCTTTTCCCGCCCGCCTCAACGAAAAGATCTTCTTTGCCTTTGCTGCGGTTTTTTCCTACAACTTCAAAGTTTGCCTTCACTAAATTTTTTGCCATAGGCAAGCCCATATTTCCAAGTCCGATAAAACCAATTTTCATTTATATCGATCTCCTTTGTAATGTAAAAAATGAAATATTATACTGACATATATTAGTTTTCGCTTAAAATTTTAATTTTCCTTTAAAATTTTAAAGGAAGATAGACTTCTTTGGTGAATACTAAAAAAGAAAGCAAAAGTATTTTTGTACTTTTTATCTAATTCATATAAAATGAATAATAATATAGAAACAATTATAAAGGAGAGACTAGCGGTGAGTGTACATCATGCGATAAGCGATCATTCAGAAAAACAACATTACATAGTGAAAAGATTTACTGAATTAGACCAACAAAGAGAAGCTTACATAGAAGAAGCGGTTGAATTGTGTAAAAAAGGTGAGGCATTTTCAACAGATAAAATTAATGCCGTTACGAAAGAAATGAATGAACTTGGCAAAAAAGGAATTGTTACCTCTTTACCTGTTAGAAAACAGGTTACTGTTGAAATGGTGAAGGAGTATGTTGAAAAGATATCAAACTAAAAAAGAAAGATTGCTTAAGGAGAGTGGAGAATTTGAAAAATATTGTGAATGTAGACTGGCTTTATGAGAACCTTGATAATCCTTCCGTTTGTATTGTTGATTGTCGATTTGTATTAGGAAGCCCAGGAAAAGGCCTTGACTATTATGTAAAGGAACACATCTCCGGTGCATTATATTTTGATCTAGAAAAGGATATGTCTAGCAAGGTTACTGAGCATGGTGGAAGACACCCTATGCCGGAATTAGACCGAATGATAGACAAGCTAAGTACTGCAGGAATTGATGCTGATACGAAAGTGGTTGCCTATGATGATCAAGGCGGTATGATGGCATCACGCTTTTGGTGGCTGCTAAAATATTTAGGACATGAAAAAGTTTATGTATTAGATGGTGGTTTTAGCAAATGGCTGTCAAAAGGATATCCGGTAAATGATGAAATTCCTTCATTTCCACGCAAAGAATTTCAAGCAAGCATTCAACACGATCTTTTAAGCAGTGTAGAAGAAGTTAAGAAAAACATTGAAACAAAAAAAGCAGTTCTCCTTGATTCAAGAGCAGAAGACCGATATTTAGGTGAAAATGAAACCATTGATATAAAGGCAGGTCATATTCCGGGAGCGGTTAATTACTTCTGGAAAGATGTCATCAATGAGCAAAATGAGTGGAAGTCCTTAGACGAGTTAAAGGAACAATTTAAGAAATTAAACAGTGACGATCAAATCATTGTATATTGTGGATCAGGAGTATCTGCCTGTCCTAATATTGTTGCATTAAATGAAATAGGATTTAATAATGTAAAACTATATGTAGGAAGCTGGAGCGATTGGATTACATATGAAGAAAATTCGATTGCTGTGGGAACTGAAGATTAATAAGATTAATTGAAAAGACTAATAAAACTCTTGTCTGTTTAATGGATAAGAGTTTTATTATTTTAGAATATTGTCTATAAGGAGATTTAACCCAAACTGGAAGAAAATTGTCATTGAGATGATCGTTGAAAAGTAGTTTAATATAACTTGTGAGGCACGACAGTGACATAAATCGAACTGAAAAACGTGCTGATAAACGAATCAATCATGAAGTAGTAACTTGTTACCTATTATTAAACTATAAAAG